>JBPETC010000029.1:0-20818 GCA_051710325.1 Symbiopectobacterium sp. | reverse complement strand
TGCTTCTTTGGCCACACTCACTCTTGCAAGCAATGCGGTGGCAAGCACAGTTATTCAAATTAATGTGTTCATGCCCTGGTTGTGGCCCTCCGTATTAGAACTGCAAGTGTTCTTCGCGCACAATCATTGCTAGACCTGAAGCCAGTTGAACCCGAACTTCCCCTTTGGCAATCTCAATCACCGTAGCCTCCATGGGATCTTTGCCCGCTCTGACTTTGATCCCTTGACCAATTTTCAGGGCGGTAATATCCGTCACATTAACACGCGGCGGTTGCGGCGCACGCTCGGTAGCCACTTTTGGCTGGCAAGGTGCAGAAGTACACGGCGCAGTGGCACGAGGTGGGCGCGGAGCGTTGTCGGCTGTTTTGCGATCGCGCCGCGAGGCAGGTTTACGCTGACACGCAGGTTGATCGGTGGTTTCACCCACAACGCGACGTTTTGCTTGCTGCTCAGCTCGCTGCGCCTGAACGCGCGCTTTCGCTTCTTCCAACTGCTTGCGAGCGTGATCGATATGCTGCTGTTCCAATTCACCGCACGGATTGCCATCCAAATCAACACGTTGCGTACCTAACTTAATGCCGTACAGGTAACGCCAACTGGAGGTATAAAGGCGCAATGCAGAACGCAATTGCGTTTTACTGACACTGTCAGTCTCTGACACACGTGTTACAATATCCTGAAAAATACCGATTTTCAAAGGCCGCGTGTCACCTTCAGTGGTGAAACAAAGCGGAAACCGTTCTGCCAAAAAGGCAATGATATCTTTACTACCCTTCAACTTAAGTTGATTTTCCATGAAATTTCCTGATTACAACAGATTTGCCAATTAGCGCAGGCATGAATAGGCGACATTATAATGACGCCATCAGCAATTACTACGTTATCCTTCTCTCTGCGTGAGATAACTGATAAAGATCAGCATATCGCTCTTTTGCAATTGTGCGCAGAGCACGGCGACCAGTGCTTTAAGATATTCTTCGTCTTCCGCGTCAAAACGTGCATAGGACATGCTATCAATATCCAGCACGCTAATCAGTTGGCCGTTCACTGAACGCGACAATACGATCTCGGTATTACTGGCGACATCGCAGGCGATGTGACGAGGAAAACATGCACATCATCGACACGTTGAATGCGGTTTTCCGCTATCGCGCGCCCACACAAACACCTTTGCCCGCAGGAATGCACACACGCAGGCCAACCCGGCCTTGAAATGGCTCAAGAAACAGCATATCTTCATCCAGAAGATAAAAACCAGCCAAATTTGACGCCCTCCAGGCGCTCAAACAGAAGAGCACCGCTGTTGACCAAAATAATGATAAAGCGGCGTTCACCCGTAATCAATGCGGTAAGATCGCTGACAAGATCCCTATAAAATGATGGTTTATTCATTATAATAATTCAGTATTTCTAAATACCGAAGTACGTCATCTCTAAGCAATTGATACGACAAGCATCGATAACTCAGGGGCATCATCCTACAATGTATGTTAATCACCCTGCTGACAACACTGGCAAGATCTCCCACAAAAAAGAAGGATATACGCTTTTGCGTTTTTATTCACATAAACGTAACAGGATGAATTGAGACATACTGCACAGCATGCCACATACAATATTCACTTCGTCAGCGTATTGCACATATTTCATTCCCCTGCCCTAGCATCTAATTTTCCTGAAACGGACCCTACATATTCATTACCGTGCACGCCCGGAAGTAGGCTGTGATGCTGACGACCTTCACAGCGCGATCCAGCGTAATGAGAATTACAGCATAGTGGTTCTTGTCAGGCAGCGCGCTCCGTGCCCGTCCGTCAACCCAGGCACTCTTTAAACGTTGCCTATGGGCGCTATCACCGTTATCGTGGCCGAGACATGCCCTTTCTGCTTCCGATAATGCGCAAAAAGGGGAGTATTCCAGCTGCCTACAGTGTGCCATCCGAGTCAGTTCCGGGTGTGACTGGTCACAATGACGCGACTAGCAGCGATGGCCACGGCGATGCTTCTGTTAATGCCTTTCGCCTATATCGCCCCTTGCTCGACATCCGGTTTCTGGGTGTTTCGATCAATGCCAGGTTGTTTGAAGTCATCATGGCAGATGAACCACAAAGCAAGGACACCCGGTTACCGCCAATATGGTGGCGTTCAGTACCGTAGGCGTGCCGGTTAGGCTAATGGCTTCCCTGCTATATCTCTTTTTGCCGCGCGCATTGGTATGAATCTTTGACCTATCTGCTGTTACTGGAAAAATTGAAAACCTGGACGATGCTGAATATTTATCTGGTCTGGCTGGCCACGTCGTGGCCATCAAGATCTGCGAGTTTCCAATATTGAGATAGGCCTAGGCCACAGTCTGGTGGCCTATCTTACCTTTACCCTTCTGAGTTTGTTAACCTTGATTCACATCGATCGGTGATCAATCCGGAACGTTATCGCCTTATTCTGGCCTGCCATTTTACCAGCGCGCCGGACCACCAGGTGCTGCCATGCCATACCTCGTTACAAGCATGTCGGCGCCATAGCCTGAAAATCCTGGGTGGCGCTTGTCAATGCCGCTATCGCGTTTGATTTACTGGATGATAGCGATAAAGGCAGTGCAGAACAGGCTTACCGACTTTGCCCTAATCTGGCAAAAGCTAGTCCGGGGTGGCGATTACCTTAACGCTTCCATCCGCCAATGTACTAAAAGCCGAGCAGACACCGCTGCTGTATCAGGGGTTGGAAGTAGGCAGTATACAAATCTGATGCTGGACCCCAGCACCGGTAATATCAGAGGACAGTTGATTATCGATCCCTCTGTTGTGCCGCTGATGCTGGAAGGGACGCGCATTAAGCTGAAAAAGCCACGGCTTATCTTGAACAAAATTAACCTCTCCCGCCTACTCACCGCCCCAACGCTGACGTTGGTTCCCGGCGATGGGGAATCAAACGCCAGACATTCCCACTGATTGATAGCACGCAGGCATTACGTCCCGATACGCTGACTGTTCAGTTGTCTGCTGAACAAAGCTATGGCATTGATGTCGCCCAACCTGTTCTGTTGCATTGCGTACAAATCGGGCAAATTATTCAGCGCACGTTGACCGAAAAGACATCACCTTCGATGTCACCATTGAACCCGAATATCGCACTTTGCTGCACAAAGACAGCACCTTTATTATCAACAACAGGCTGAACCATCCAGCTTAGGGATGGGGGCGTGCAAATGATTGCTGCCAGCCCATAGGAGTGGCTCAGCGGCGGTGTGATGGTGTTACCCAGTACGCAAGGTGAACCATTAGCCCCCTATACCCTGTTTAGTGATCGGGATCATGCGCAGGAGGGCATCAAAGGCAGCACGACCAGCCCAACCTTAATGCCAGTCACCGGAAGCCTGCCCAGACATCCAGGAAGGATCGGTTGTATTATACCACAAGTTTCAAGTCGGCGAAATTATGCGCATTCATCCCGGTGCAGAACCCTTTTCAGGCCGCGCCCCTCAACCATGCGATCAAAGGGGTCATCAGCTTCGATAATCTCCAGGGGCTCCAGAAACCAAAGATGGAAACGTATCAATCATCCAATAAATTAATCACAGTATAAACCCTCCTGTTTTGGATGTGGAGATACAGTGGCTACAGTTGATGTAAGATGTCCGTTTTTTGAACAGACAGTCTCTGTAAAAAAACACAGTTATGGCAGAAGTGCCCATCAGCCGTTACCGTTGTCAATCATGTAAACGCACCTTCCAACACGATTATTCTTATCGTGCTATTGACTTGGCAATGAATAATGCGGGTATTCGTAACACTGCTTGGGCGTTACATACTAGTATCAATACCGTCATGCGTACCTTAAAAAACCCTCTCCGCGGAATGTAACAACGTTGCCACTGGATAGCCTATTGGCAACAAAAAACGACAGCGTTGGCTATGGTATGTATGAGCGCTGTGTTTGAAGCCGTGGCTTTGGTTATCTGCGCAATATGCACTTTAACGATGCCAAAAGTACCTTTAACAGCCGCATCGATCGCCACCACAGTCTGGAGCCGGAAACATCGGATACACGCCCTTCCGCTATATCATGCGCGACCCGCATTTTGACGGTATTCCCCTGATTTTGGAAACCGTGAATCCGGATATCTGAGCTAATGAAATTACCTGGCTAAAGGCACCAGCCGCATAAAAACGCCAGCCTTACGGCTGGCGTTTCTGCATCACGTTCAGTATTGGCTCTTACCACTTACGCCGCTTTCAGCAACCACCAACTGCTCGTCATGGCGTTTTAGCACAGCATACAGCAGACACCCGCCACTGCCGTGACCGCCAGAATAGCGAACAGATAGCGCCCAGTACCGGCGTGATCACCCTTTGGCATAAACAACCCGCTGTGCGGTTTCGTTAGGTGTGCGCCAACGACCATCGACAGCGCCCCGGTAACACAGCCCCGCCCAGAATACAGCACGGCAGTACGCGCATCGGGTCGATGGCAGCGTAAGGGATCGGCCCCCTCAAAGATAAAGCGCAAGCCAACCACAAACGCTGCTTTACCCCTTCACGCTCGCGGACGTGCTGAATTTTTGCGGCCACCAACGTCGCAAAGACCATTGCTGACAGCGAAATCATGCCTCCAGCCATAACAGCTGCCATCGGCGCGTAAATCTGGCTACTGAGCAGTATGGTACCAAATACATAGGCCACTTTGTTCACCGTCCCCCATGTCAGTACACATCATGCCGCCCAGTATTGCAATAAGAATCATCGAGTTAACCGTTTCCATAGATTGCAACCACTGGTCAATCCCGTCAGGATCTTCGCCGTTGGAGTACCGACCACGTAGATCATGATGAGGCCGGTGACGAGCGTAGCCACCAGCAGAATAATCAGTATCGACTTCAGAGTTGACATGCTTTGCGACAGCCTGACATGTTTGCTGAGCGCTTTCGCCAGGTAACCCGCCAACACAGGAACCATCAGAGCAGACGCGGAGTCGCCCCCGATCTTCACCAGGTGGCTTCTGGCAAGCCCCAGTGATTTATCTATTATCAGCAACGTTTTCATGATATATTTCTTGCTGTTAGTGATTGAATGGTTTCAAGTCGATACGCGCCATCATCGCGGCCAACTGAGATCGATCGGTAATGCCAACATTGTTTTAGCTTACAGCTAACGCAGGCACAGCGCAGGCACTACGGTTACCAGTCGTAAGGTGTGTTCACTCGATTCACGCATTAATAGGCTATAAACCAATCCGCCGACCATGGAATCACCGGCACCTACGGTACGGTGCTGACAACATCGCAAGCCGGTATCTTGACCAACCAGGTACCCGAGGCATTAACCCACAGAGCACCTTCCGACCCCAACGAGATCACCACATGAGCGATACCTTGCTCATGCAGCGCATAGGCATTGTCTACCACATCTTCCAGCGTGGGTAACTTGCGGCCAGCCCAGATTTCCAAACTCACGATGGTTGGGTTTCACCAACCAGGGTGCAGCTTTCAGTCCGGCAACCAGCGCCTCACTGATGCTGTCGAAAATGATGCAAGGAGATTGGGTGCGCAGACGTGACATCCAATCGGTAAACGCATTCGGATCGACGCCTGCGGGCAAGCTACCACTGACGGTAACCATATCGAATTGCCCTAATCAACTGAGCGAGTCATTGACGAAGCACAGCCAGTCTTGCTGTGTGATATCAAACCCAGAGAAATTGAGATCGGTCATTTCACCGGCCTTTTCCGTCAGCTTGACGTTGATATGCATGTGACCGGGAACAACCTGAAAACTGTTGGCAATACCCAGTTCGCTGAACAATTTCTGAAAGTCGTCCTGATTGTCTTTGCCAAGAAATCCACCCATCATGACTTCAATCCCGAGGTCTTTCAACACTTTGAAAATATTAATACCTTTTCCTACGGCGTGAAGACCCGCCATTTGTACCAGGTTGACTTCACCCCGTTCAATTTCGGGCAATATCCACCAGGTTATACGCGGGATTCAGGGTAATAGTGGCAACTCGCCTGCTCATGCTGCGCCCTCTCCTAATCCAGAATTAATCGCTTCACCAATCGCCGCAATGCCTGTTCAGCATCGCTGCCCGCTGCGGTGAAACGCAGCTTATGGCCCCTCTTTATTAACGTCCAGCGCACCACCTGCATCACGCTACGCCTGTTGGCCGGTCTACTGGTACTATCAACGATTGGTTACCGTGATCTCGATGGTGAACTGCTTGATAACATTCACCAGCATGGTCCCCGGACGTGCGTGCAACACGTGCTCATTACGGATAGTGTAATCTGCGGTCAGCACATCGTTTTCTTCCGGTACGTCACTGGTCAGCAATGCCAGCAGCGTGGCAGAATCAGCATTCAGCAAGCGTTCAGCTTTCTATGCGATCAGCAGGTTGCTTAAATAATCGATAGTGACTAACGCTTGTTCATCCGCAGCGACAGCCGTAATCAGCAGAGCCACCGACTCATCATTGGCGGTGAACGCGGTGACAGGACGACTTACAATGACAGAGCTCGCCAGATTGCCCTGTGCGTTATCGCTCAACCATACCACCCCTTGTCCCAGATAAAGTGGCTTCTGACTGACCCGCGCTGACAAACCCAGCATCGACGGCGCCGATCTGCTGCCAAACGGCCCGCTTCAGCACCTGTAACGTCAGCAGGCTGTCCGTGGCAACCTCCTACGTAATCAACGAGGTATCAAAATAGAAATCCGAAAGCCCTGCTGCTCACCCATCAGCAAACTGCGTAACTCTTCTTCTGACACGGTATTAGCTATACGCGCTGCAATGCTTTGTCGCTCAGAATGTGGGTTAACTGACGCAATAAGGTCAGATGTTCATCCAAGCGGGCTGCGATGCCCAGCACCACATAGGTGGTATCCTTTCCCCACAGGCAATCCCCTGCGGAAGTTGAAACACCTGAACACCGGTTTTCAACACCAGATCGCGCGTATCAATTGTGCCGTGTGGAATAGCAATACCATTACCTAAATAGGTCGACGTTTTCAGTTTCACGCTGCAACATGCCATTGATATACGCCGGGCTGACACACTCGGCAGCAGCTAGTGCCGCCGCCACTTTCTGGATAGCGTCCTGCTTATCTCTGGCAGCCGCATCCATATGAATATCTTGCTTGCTGTGATAACTGAAACATGATGCTCCTCTCCGCTTTTATTAAATTGTTTCATCAAACAAATGAAGATGTAAGGCCACGAATGGCAAGAAATGTAAAAAAAGGATGACTGAAACGTTTCAATGAGTCTGGGCCTAATGTTGCTTTTTTATGCAAATATTCCACGTATTTCATGTGATGGATTTTAACATCACGCACATTTTAGCCATTGAGCATGCTGAATTCATAGTAGAAAGCCGCGCCAGATGAAGGCTTGCTAAAACAAAAAAGATGAAACATCTCTTCATAAAGCGTAAAGTTCGCGTAAAATATGCACGCCGTGGTACTATGGTTTTCATTTTCTAACTTAAACAGCACTGACTTTCATCTTGCACATTTTTTGCACGTGCGTATATTCCATACGTTTTCTTATCTCACAAACGCACTGCCATAGATTATTAATTATTTTGTATATTCAATGATTTGATACAGTATCAAACGTAATATCCGTGTTTGATGTAAGCGCCGATAAGCCTGTCGTACATTTCGGATGATGTTGAATACCCAACGTCTTACGATTGAGCCGTTTCATCAAAAATAATGCAAACGCTTTTGAAGAATAAAGGAGATATCTCAATGTTGTTGACATCGGTACACGAAACGTACATGACGTTAAACATCATTCTCCGAAAAATGAGGATTCCAATAAAGCTAATCAACTTACTAAAAGGGAAAGAGAAGTTCTCTAACTGGACTAGTGTTGGCAAAACATACCAAGAAACGGGGATTATTCTTGGCATAAAAGTGCGTACCGTTAAGTTCCATATGTTAAATATGGTTAAAAAATGGGTGTCGCCAATGCCAGGCATGTTGTGCGTCTTGGCGTAGAGCTTCGTCTGATTCAATCGATTAAATAATGATTACTCAGCTATAAACGACAGTGGTCATTCATTCAGTACGTTTTCAAACTGAATGTTGTTCTTGCGTAATATTCTATCTTTTAGTTCTTTCTGACTCATGAAATCGATATGACCCAGTAGCAGGTAGACGGTTTCATCTTTCTCAGAAACCCCGGTTTCCAGTACTATAACATTCCAGCCTGATTTTCGGATGATGCTCGTCATTGGGTGACTTGCAACAGCTAATATACCGTCATAATGGTGACGTTGGGCATAGCTAATCAATAAAAGAAATAAGGCCAGAGTAATAGAGGTCCTGTTACCAAAAAGTGAACTGACCCTATCTGTATCCACAAAAAACGGGTTGATTCAATGAACTTTCCTTCTGGTAAGTTTACTTTCTTTAAAGAAAGACGAAAACGTATCATTCAGCATATCATGGTGTTTGATATCTATAATTCTTGTGCTACAGATGATAACGCCATTTTTCATGACAAATATATAATCTATTTTCTCATTATCAAATTTATCAAAATCTTTCCCATCAAAAAAACTACATATCCCATTGTAGACGATCTTTAAATATGTTTTTACGTAAAGTAAATAAATCTTCAGTATTTTTATTGCTTAGGGATAAGTAATTAATGCTGTAAATATAAATATAATGTCACCTGTATCAATGTATAAAATAATTAAGTTCTATAACATCAGTGAAGCTTTTCCAGTAGCATACCGGGACTGAGCAATAATAGTTTTTAATTTTTTATTCCTACTAAAATCATTAATAAGAATAAGTCGAAAAGGGATAGCTAATTACTTCCCTTTTTATTTTTATCTTTTCACTTAGAATTTTACTCTAAAAAATAATGTTGTTTAGTTTTTTATAATGATTATTCTTGGGCTGTTAGATAATTAAGGTATGGTTACGCTGCGTAATATTTGTATTCGTAATATATATAAGAGATAAGATAGTATTAAGAAAATGTAAAACTCTAAAACTGTTAGAAAATTAATGTGTTGCTATTCGGTTTTTATTTCTAAGCCTCTCTCGCCCCTTCATGATTTCTCAGTTTTTAACTAATTCAACTGCCCTACAAGGATAAAGTTCATCAGCTCTTTGAAAAAATAAAACGTTTACCCTGTCAGACATGCCTTTCATCTGAAAGATGATTATCAAATCAATGTAATATTGATAGAATTATGCTAAAAACCACCTGTAATGAAAATAATTACATAATTGTAAACAAATTTAAATATGCGCTCTCTATAGTGGCTGCTTTGCTTTTGCAGCTAACCATTCCGTGATGGCTCTGCCATCTTTTTGGACCCAATCATCCTTGCGTGTCATCGCCAGACGCCAACGATGGGAAGAGAGAAATGAGAAACTGGAACGAACCAAAAAGAAACAAAGCCCATATTGAGTTGATCCCAATGATCAACGTCATGATGTTTTACTGGTATTTTCGTCCTGATCAGTATCAACAACCTTCCTGCCACGAGGCTGAAAACCCAGCTTTCTCTGCCAGCAGCGCCCAACACCTAAAACCGCAGAAAAAGCCATTGTCGCTCTAGGTGAATAAAACCAACTGCAACTAGACGGTTCATCCATCCCGATTACCGATTTGGTTAGCACCTTAAAACAGCAGCAACAGACTGGAGAGATCACCACCATTATTATCAATATCGATAAGTAGGTGGCGGTTGAGTGTCTGGTCACGGTGATAATAAATCGCGTACTTGTCTGGCACATCGCGAATCAACGCCTGACCAATAAGCGCCATATCACGCGCGGAGCTGTGTTGCCCCAGCGCATCCAGCAGGCCGTCCACGGTCTGGAAAGTGGTATTCTGAAAACCCAATGCTTTCACATGGTTGTTCATCAGGCTAACGAAGGCATCCTGGCTATCCGCCATATAATTAGCCATCGTAACGCAAGCATCATTACCTGATTGGAGAATGATGCCGAGGCTGAGTTGTAAAACCGGTACGCGATCGCCCGGTTTCAGAAACATCAGCGACGAGCCTTGAAAGGTCAGGTTGCCAGTTGTACAGGCATCTTTGCCGACGTTGACAATGTCATTCTGAGTGATCTTGCCAGATTTCAGCGTATAACCAATAATATAATTGGTTATTATTTTGGTCAGACTTGTGGGATCGCAACGTGCATCAGCATTCATTTCTGACAACACTTTGCCAGAGTTGTAATCAATCAGGATGTACAACTCGGCGTCGATTTGTGGTACCCCGGGGATCATCTTTTTGGATTAACGTCTTCCGCATGGGCCGTTGTGGCAACACTGATGACAAGCAGCGCGCCCAGCGCTGTACCTAAGGTGAAACGAGACGTGATAACAACATTCATGATTGAAACTACAACATCCGTGAAGTGAAGTTAAAAAACGAGCCGTACTATAGAAGATGCGCTATAGTGCGGCACCAGATATTAGACATTCCGTTACATGATTTTGCTAAAGCAAAATGGCGTAACAACCCTAATGCCCGTACGTTAACAGGCGGCGGACAGGAGCGCGAGAGGATTATTGCGCGTCTGCCGCCATAACAAAGGCGTGCTGCTGCGCTTCTGTTGACAAACGCTGCCGAAAGTCAGTGGCCTGTTGGCGGTTTTGAAAAGGACTAAACTGAAAGCGATACAACCCGTTGCGGGGCATAACTTTTCCCGTCACGTGGAAGCGTTCACTCAGGCTTTTCAGCAAAGTTTGCGCACGCTGTGCGTCGCTTAGCAAACCGACATGAACCAGATAGCGTCCGTTACTGTTACCAATCGGTGTCGCTGCGGGCGTCAACGGCAAGTGACGCGCTGTTGTGGTTGCTGGCGCGTTGGTCACAGGTGTATGTAGCGGCATGGGTATCTTATAATACGCCAGAACGCAGGGCGGGCCGGGAACACACAGAAATCCGCTTGGGCGCGCACTGGTGCTGCTGGCTGGGATGTCGCTGTCATTTTTGCACACCGAGAGCGATGTTACTGACGGGCATGCTGGCGATAGCTGTCGGCGCGCTGGTTTCTATCATGGGCGTATCCAATCCGCTGGCACAGAGGTTCGGGCGAACGGGCAGGGAAAAACTCTGTTTGGCGACGGTTATCCCAATAGTGCCTGGCCCGGAGAGAGTGCCATCCGACGCGACCACGATCGCTTCAACTTTTACTTTGGTATTGTTGAAGATATTGAGACGATCGCCAGCCGCCTTAGACAGCTCTATGATTCTGCCCGACGTATACGGGCCGCTCTCATTAAAGCGCACTACCAGACGGCGGCCGTTGCTCAGGTTTGTCATGCGGGGATATAGCTGGGTAATGGCAGCGTGGGCTGCGCAGCAGTAATGGCGTTGGGATCGAATATTTCGCTGGTAGAGGTACGATTCCCGTTGGTTTCAGCGCCGTGCCAGGTTACCAACCTGCCCTCGGAGAAGTTCTGCGCGTTCTGGATCACCTTGTAGGTTTTGCTTTTGATGGTATAACCCTGCAACCTGCTTGGATTATAGGGCTCATAGCGTGGCTCGGCTCCACCACAATTTCTTCCATCGGACCGTTATAATCCAGGGTCCGCGTAATCGGCGCGCGCGGGCTTCCCGTGGTGGTATAGGCTGCAAGCATCAAGGTGATGATGCCGACGACACAAAGCCAGTCCCTTACTTTATAGATTTTTCGAGAGCATCTTACGGTGCGTGTGGATTGACATCACAATGCCAAACCCTGCCATCAACACCACCAACGCCGAGCCGCCGTAACTGATAAGTGGAAGCGGCACCCCGACCACGGGCAATATACCACTCACCATACCGATGTTAACGAAAACATAGACAAACAGAATGAGAATCAGGCCGCCGACCATCACCCGGCCAAACGAGGTTTGGGCATTGGCGGCAATTACCAGACCGCGAAGGATGACAAATAGATACATGGCGATCAGAACCAGCACACCAATCAACCCCAACTCCTCTGCCAATACGGCAAAAATAAAGTCGGTATGGCGTTCTGGCAGGAATTCAAGCTGTGACTGGGTGCCTTGTAGCCAGCCTTTACCTGATAAGCCCCCTGAGCCGATAGCAATCTTGGATTGAATAATATGGTAGCCCGCCCCAAGCGGATCGCTTTCCGGATCGAGCAGCATCATCACGCGGGCGCGTTGGTAATCGCGCATCAGAAAGAACCAGAGCACGGGAATAAACGCCGCAAGCAACACCAGCGCCGCGGCGATAAGTCTCCAGCTCATGCCCGCGAGAAAAAGCACAAACAGGCCGGATGCCGCGACGAGAATCGACGTGCCCAGATCGGGCTGCTCCGCCACCAGCAGGGTCGGCAAAAAAATTAATACCAAGGCGATCCCGGTGTTTTTCAGCGACGGTGGGCACATATCACGGTTAATAAAGCGCGCTACCATCAACGGCACGGCAATTTTGGCAATTTCTGACGGCTGAAAACGGACAAAGCCAAGATCAAGCCACCGCTGTGCGCCTTTACTGATCTGGCCGAACACATCCACCATGATCAACAGAATGACACAGACAATATAGAGATAGGGTGCCCAGCCTTCGTAGGCGCGCGGCGGAATTTGCGCCATGGCGATCATCACGGTAAGACCAATGGCTATCTGTGCCGCTTTACGCTCCATCATGCCGATATCCTGGCCGCTGGAGCTCCACATCACGAATAAGCTATACCCCAGCAGCGACAGAATACAGAGTAAGAAGGGCATGTCAATATGCATTTTGGTCCAAATCGACCTTTTTTGTTGGCTTTCAGTCATGGCGGCGGTTACTCGGTTTCAGAACCGGGTGCGCTGGGTAGCGCATCGGGCAATTCGGTGTTGTTATCGCTCAGCATAATGTGGTCGAGCATTTGGCGTACCAATGCGCTGATAGCAGGGCCTGCACCGCCATTCTCCAAAACGATTGAGATAGCAATTTTGGGGTTGTTATAGGGGGTAAATGCCGTCAATAGTTTGTGGTCACGCAGGTGTTCGGCGATTTTATGCGCATTGTAGGTCTCATTTTCTTTCAGGCTAAATACCTGCGCAGTACCGGTTTTTGTTGCGATCTTATAGGGCGCATCGGCAAAAAATTTATGCGTAGTACCGTTCTTACGGTTAGCAACCCCGTACATCCCATCTTTAGCGATTTCCCAATAGCTGGCGCACACATCGCTAAGTCGCGATACTTCTTGCTGACGATAAGATACGATGGCACCGCTATTGCGAATGCTATAGAGCAGGTGTGGTGTTTTCACGTTACCATCGTTGATAAGCGTCGTCAGTGCTTTCGCCATTTGAATCGGCGTGGCAATCCAGTAGCCTTGACCAATGCCAACCGGAATGGTGTCCCCTTGATACCAAGGACGTTTGAAGCGTTTTTGCTTCCATTCGCGCGTGGGCATATTGCCGGAATGCTCTTCCGCCAGATCTATACCGGTGTATTCTCCGTAGCCGAACTTGTTCATCCATTCTGCCAGGCGATCGATACCCATGTCATAAGCGACCTGATAGAAGAAGGTATCCGCAGACTCTTCCAGTGATTTGGTCACGTTCAATCGGCCATGGCCCCATTTTTTCCAGTCGCGAAACCGTTTTTCTGAGCCCGGCAATTGCCACCAACCGGGATCGAACAGCGAGGTGGAGGGGGTTATCACATTGGCGCTTAACGCAGACACGGCAATATAGGGTTTCACCGTCGACGCCGGAGGATACAACCCCTGAGTGGCGCGGTTGAACAACGGTTTGTTAGGGTCATTAAGCAGTGCGCGATAGTCTTTGCTTGAGATGCCATCAACGAACAGGTTGGGATCGTAGCTCGGGGTGGAAACTAGCGCGCGCAGACCACCATCGCGTGGATCGATAATCACCACCGCTGCCCGACTACCTTCCAGCAGTTTTTCAACGTAGATTTGCAGGTTGAGATCAATGGTGAGGTAGATATCGTGACCCGCCTGCGGCGGCTGCTCGTGCAGTTGACGGATGACGCGCCCACGGTTATTAACTTCCACCTCTTCATAACCGGGTTTACCGTGCAGAATATCTTCGTAATAGCGCTCAATGCCCAGTTTTCCGATGTCGCGCGTGGCGGCATAATCGGCAATTTTTTCTTCCTTACTCAGTCTCTCTACGTCTTTATCGTTGATTTTTGATACGTAGCCGAGGACGTGGGTGAGGGCAGAGCCATACGGGTAATAGCGGCGTTGATAGCTTTTGACTTCCACGCCGGGAAAACGGTACTGGTTGACCGCAAAACGCGCGACATCAACGTCGCTTAAGGCGGTTTTGACCGGAATGGAGGTGAAGCGGTGTGAGCGTTTACGTTCTTTCTCAAAGTTTTCCAGATCATTATCAGTGAGATTGACGGTGGGTTTCAGAGCAGCCAGCGTATCTTGCAGGTTATCAACTTTGCCCGGCACCAGTTCCAACTGGTAAATGGTGCGGTTAAGCGCCAGTGGAATACCGTTGCGGTCGTAAATGATACCGCGGCTGGGCGCGATGGGCACTAGCTTAATGCGGTTTGCGTTTGAGCGTGTGCGGTAGTCATCAACGCGCACCACTTGCAAATGGTACAGATTGGTCGCTAGCACGCCGGAAAGCAGCAAAATACCGATGAACGCCACTAAAGCACGACGTACAAAAAGGGCGGATTCCGCCGAATAATCACGAAAGGGTTTATGTTCTATTTTCATCCTGAAACTATTTCGTGTGTTTCATCGTACAGCCTTACTCTCTATAGTAAGAGTGATTGGTGGTGATGCTCCAGGCCCGATACAGGCCCTCTGCCACCAATACGTGCACCAATGGGTGCGGCAGCGTTAACGGTGACAGCGACCAGTTTTGCTCAACCGACGATTTGCAAGCGGGGCCAGCCCTTCTGGCCTGGCAATCAGCAGGCTGACGTCGCGCCTGTCCTGTTTCCAGCGTGCCAACTGGCTGGCAAGCTGCGGCGTTTCCCACGGCGTACCAGGAATATCCAGTGTAACAAATCCGGTTACCTTTCCCCACTTCCGCCAGCATCAGTTCTCCTTCGCGCTCGAGAATGCGTTTGATATCCGCATTCTTTCCCCGTTTACCAGCAGGGATCTCCGTGAGCTCGAAGGGCATGTATTTTGGAAAACGTCGCAGATAATCCGAAAAACCTGTCTGCACCCCAGCCCGGCATTTAGTGCAAACGGCGACCAGTTGCAGCCTCATGTTAACTCCACAGCTTTTCCAGTTCGTACAGTTGACAGCTCTCTTCCTGCATCACGTGCGCCATCACATCACAGAGATCGATACCACCCACACTCAGCACCCTGATCATCTTCAACATCCAGTGGGATCATTCCGGCAGCGCGTGAGGCTTGCACCACATAGTCAGCGATAGATGAAACGTGGCGGTTGGATGTATCGGTGCAGATAATCATGCAGTCTGTAAGAGTTGCGTGTTCATGTGTGGCGCACCGCATGTGTTTCAGGGTATTATCGGCTCATATTGTGGTATATAAACGCGCTTTACCGTTTTTTACTGAACTGAAAAACCAACGGTGAAGTATAGCATGCACGGTGAGAGAGTGGTATGTGGGAAGCGGCTTAACGGTATAAGCCATGAGCATCCATAAAATGCAGCACGGCAGGTGGAACCAAATCGTTGCAGGGTTTACCCCTTTGACGGCGCTGACGAATCTTCGTGGCAGAGACGGTGATCAGCGGTGTGTGCGCCAAATAGATCAATCCGTGCGGCTGCGTGTGGAGATCTGCGGCATTTTCAGTACTGTGTGCTTCCAGCCACGCCTGCTGTTTTGGTGTTTCCAGCGTGATATGGTAACCTGGACGTGCGCAGACCAACAGATGACACACCTTGAGCAAATCTTGCCCGCGGTGCCAGGCGTGTAATGTAAGCAGTGAATCCTGGCCGATAATAAAGGTCAACGGAATGTTATCGCCCATTTCTGCGCGGATCATCTCCATGGTATTAATGGTGTAAGATGGCGTGATGCGCTGCAATTCACGGTCATCCACGCTGAATAACGGCGTCTCGGCGATGGCGAGTTCTACCATGCGTTTGCGCTGTTGCGCGGTAGCTTCAGGCTGTTCGCGGTGAGGCGGTACGTTATTGGGCATCAGCGTGATGCGCGTTACGCCTATTTCATCTGGCAATACGGTGAGTGGACGTAAATGCCCATAATGAATGGGATCAAAAGTACCGCCGAAGTAGGCGATTAGTTCAAGGGGAGTAACGCTAATCATTAGCGTTAACCATATCGGGCGCAAGCGCCTTGCCGCATAATAACAGCGTTAGCGTTTGCATTTCTGGCCAGATGGATTGGCCATAATCCTGTTTTAGCGTCAATTCCAATCGCGTCAGCAGATGCATGGCCTGCTGCAACTGACGTCCGTTGAGCCGTCGGAGTGCCTGAGTGAGCAGTGTGCGTCGGTTTTGCCACACCTTATGCTGATCGAACAGGGTACGTAACGGTGTTGTCGCCATGTTGCGCTGCAAGGTCACCAACAGCGTCAGCTCACGTTGCAGCGTGCGCAACAGGATCACGGGTTCGCTGTCTTCTGTTTGTAGCTGTTGCAACACATACCAGGCGCGTTTGCTTTTGCCTGCCAGAACGGCATCCAGCCAGTGAAAGGGCGTGAAGTGCGAGTCATCGTTTACCGCCTGCTCAACGCGTGGTAGTGTGAGCTTGCCGTCAGGATAGAGTAGTGACAAACGTTCCAGCGCCTGCATCAACGCCAGAAGGTTTCCTTCATAGCAGTAACACAGCAGTTGCGTGGCGGCATCGTCCTCTTCCAGTTGTAGTTTGCGTTGCTTGGTGCGTTGTACCACCCAGCGCGGTAATTGAGCTTGTTCCGGTGTTAAGCAGTTGATGATCACGCCATGCTGAGACAGTGCTTTATACCAGGCGCTGTTTTGTTGGGCTTTGGTGAGTTTTCTGCCGCGTAGGATAGGCAATACATCCTGATGCAGCAGTCCAGCCAATTTGGCCAGATTTTCTGCCATGGCGGCGTTTGGGCCGTTTTCCGGCAGTTGCAGAAGCAGACTTTTCCGTGAAGAGAACAGGCTAAGTGCTTGACATACGCTGAAAATAGGATCCCAATCAGTGCTTTGATCGAGTGTGAAACTGAAATGCTCGGTGAAGCCTTGCTCACGCGCGCGATGGCGTAGCATATCCAGGCTTTCCTGCAACAACAGTGGGTCGTTGCCAAACAGCAGATAGCAAGCGTGCAGCCCTTCATTGAGCTGCACGGCAAGCTGTTCCGGATAGATACAAATCATGAATGCCCGTTATTAACGCTAATGGCGGCGGCACGTTGCTGGTGGTTTTTATCTCATCACTGCCGTTGATGGTCACTAGTTTACGTACTAACTGCTCGACAGCCTGACGGCGCATCTCCTTACGTATGATATCCTGCTCAGCGTCTTTTGCCAACGCGGCAAACGGGTTATCAAAGAAGGTGCGGAACACCGTGACCGAGAGTGGATAAATATCTTCACCCGGCAGCAGCACTTGCGCCTGAACAGTCAGCACCAACTTGTACTCCGCGGTGGTTCCATCCTGAAAAATAGAGACCGTATCTCTGGCTTCCGTGGAGCTGAGAATACGCAGAGATACGATATCCTGACGCGCAGCGTCTTCCTCAATTCTTATATCACTGGCACATAGCTGATCGCGAATGTCTCGGGTTAATGGACCAAAAGGATCGTTACTGATCAGCGTTAAGACCTTCAATTCGCTGGGAAATTGTGTGGTGCCACGCAGACGAAAACCGCAGCTGGTGGTGACTAGCATCGCTAACCCCAACAACAACATGAATAAACGATGTCGCACGGTACCTCCTTGGCTTAACCTACAACCAGGTTAAGCAGTTTACCCGGAACGTAAATGACTTTACGTACTGTAACCCCTTCTAGGTATTTTGCTACCAGATCTTCCTCTGCGGCACGCACCTGAACCTGCTCCTGCGTGGCATCGGCAGCAACCGTAATTCTGCCGCGCACCTTGCCGTTCACTTGCACCACAACCAGTTTGGAGTCTTCCACCATGGCATCTTCATCGGCAACAGGCCACGGGGCTGTATCGATATCGCCATCGCCACCCAGCGCTTGCCACTGTGTGAAGCAAGCGTGCGGTGTGAATGGGTACAGCATACGCACCACGGCCAGCAGTGCTTCCTGAGTCAGTGCGCGATCCTGCTCGCTCTCTTGCGGCGCTTTTGCCAGCTTGTTCATCAGTTCCATCACAGCGGCGATAGCGGTGTTGAACGTCTGACGACGATCAATATCATCGGTGACTTTAACAATGGTTTTGTGGAGGTCGCGACGCAGTGCTTTCTGATCTTCGGTCAGCGCGGTCACATCCAGTGCACCGGTAGCGCCTTTTTCTGTGTGGTCGTAAATCTGTTTCCACATACGCTTGAGGAAGCGGTTAGCACCTTCAACCCCTGATTCCTGCCATTCCAGCGTCATTTCTGCCGGAGATGAGAACATAATAAAGAGACGTAAGGTGTCGGCACCGTATTTCTCTACCATCACCTGCGGGTCGATACCGTTGTTCTTCGATTTCGACATTTTGCTCATCCCCGCGTACACCAGTACACGGCCTTCTGCATCGAAGGCTTTCAGGATGCGTCCTTTATCATCGCGTTCCACGGTGACGTCAGACGGTGATACCCAGATACGTTCGCCGTTGTTGCCGGTGTAGTAGAAGGCATCAGCCAACACCATACCCTGACACAACAAGCGATTGGCGGGTTCATCGGAGGTGATCAGGCCAGCATCACGCATCAGCTTGTGGAAAAAGCGGAAATACATCAGGTGCATGATGGCGTGTTCGATACCGCCTACGTATTGATCGAGCGGCAGCCAGTAGTTGGCCGCAGCCGGATCGAGCATACCCTGATCGTATTGCGGGCAGGTGTAGCGCGCGTAGTACCAGGAAGATTCCATAAAAGTATCAAAGGTATCAGTTTCACGCAACGCAGGCTGACCGTTGACGGTGGTTTTCGCCCAGTTGGGATCGGCCTTGATGGGGCTGGTAATGCTATCCATGACCACGTCTTCCGGCAGAACCACCGGCAGTTGATCTTCTGGTGCCGGGATAACGGTGCCATCCTCCAACGTCACCATAGGGATCGGGGCACCCCAGTAACGCTGACGGGAAACACTCCAGTCGCGCAGGCGATAGTTGACTTTGCGTGCGCCAACGCCGAGTGCGACCAGCTTGTCAGCAATGGCGTTAAAGCCCGCCTCGCGATCCAGATCGCTGAATTCGCCTGATCTGAACAGGGCGCCTTTCTCGGTCATGGCTTGCGCAGAGATATCGGGTTCGCTGCCGTCCAGGTTCAGGACAACTGGTTTGATCGATAATTGGTATTTGATGGCGAATTCCAAGTCGAGCTGGTCATGGCCCGGAACGGCCATCACCGCGCCTGTGCCGTAATCCATCAGCACGAAGTTAGCCGCCCATACTGGCAGTTTTTCACCGGTCAGTGGATGTACCACGAACAGGCCTGTCGCCATGCCTTTTTTTTCCATGGTCGCCATATTTGCTTCGGAAACCTTGGTGTTACGGCATTTATCGATAAACGCGGTTAACGCCGGGTTAGTTGCAGCAGCGCGCAGCGCCAACGGATGGGCGGTAGCTACTGCGATATAGGTGGCACCGATAAAGGTATCCGGACGCGTGGTGTAGACGGTCAGCTTATCGGCGCTGTCTGCCACATCAAAGGTAATTTCCACCCCTTCCGAACGGCCAATCCAGTTGCGTTGCATGGTTTTAACCTGCTCCGGCCAGCTTTCCAGCGTGTCCAGATCGTTCAGCAATTGATCGGCGTAATCGGTGATTTTGATAAACCACTGCGGGATCTCTTTACGCTCCACTTTGCTGTCACAGCGCCAGCAGCAGCCATCAATAATCTGTTCGTTGGCCAGCACCGTCTGATCGTTCGGGCACCAGTTCACCGCCGAGGTCTTTTTGTAGACCAGACCTTTTTCATACAGCTTAGTGAAGAACCATTGTTCCCAGCGATAATAATCGGGTTTGCAGGTGGCGACTTCACGATCCCAGTCGTAGCCAAAGCCCAGCAGCTTCAACTGATTTTTCATGTAATCGATGTTGGCATAGGTCCAGGGGGCCGGTGCGGTGTTATTTTTTATCGCTGCACCTTCCGCTGGCAGGCCGAAAGCGTCCCACCCGATCGGTTGCAGGACGTTTTTCCCCAACATGCGTTGGTAGCGGGAAATAACGTCACCAATGGTGTAATTGCGTACGTGCCCCATGTGTAGGCGGCCAGAAGGGTAGGGGAGCATGGAAAGGCAGTAGTACTTTTCCTTGTCGGGCTCTTCGGTCACTTTAAACGTTTTGTTTTCTTGCCAGTGAAGCTGAACGCGAGTTTCTATCTCTTCTGGGCGGTATTGCTCTTGCATGGCTGCCAGGGGTCCTTATTTAGTAAAAAAGCGCTACACCCGTAGCGTGTTCCGATTCATCATAATGATCCGCACAGCATAGCTGATAAGCAACGGTGGCAACAACCGTCTCTATCGTCTTAAGCGCTGATTTATGCGCGCAATCGGCAAAGTTGACAAAATGGGGTAAAGAGAGGCAATGAGCACGAATAGTGGTTAAAACCGTCCAAAATAGAGAGGGATAACTAAACAGGTATCATTATCGCCTCGCCAATGTTAATCAATCCGCGTATTCCGGAGAATATAACGAACGCATCCCAACTACTTGAGCTCGGTGAAGGAATCGGCAGGTGACATGTGGATCATCGCAGACTTCCGGTATTATAGTGCCCAATACGGGATGCATAAAGCTCCCTGATAACT
>JBPETC010000028.1:0-20970 GCA_051710325.1 Symbiopectobacterium sp. | reverse complement strand
CAATCGGCGATAGCCACCACAGGAAACGCAGATCTAGCCAGGCCATACCAATGGCCCACACCAGCCCCAGCACCAATTGCGAGCCGTGACGATCAAATGCTTCGCTCCACGGCGTGGCGTTATCATCACGCTGCGGTGATTTCCACTGCACGGACCATCCCAGGAAGGCACTAACCACGAAAACGGTATGGAACAGCATACGCACCGGTGCAAGCAATACCGAAAACAGCATCTCAAGCAGTAACGATAGGAAAACACGCACGGAACCGCCGTAAGGTTTTGCCCCCTTTGCCCATACCAGAATCACACTCAGCAATTTTGGCAGGAACAGCAGCACCAACGTTGTCGAGAACAAGGCTATCGCCAATTCAGGACGCCACTGTGGCCACACAGGTAAGAGCTGACGCGATTGGAGGAAATATTGCGGCTCCATCAGCGTATGCATCACTTGCAGTGCGGTTGACAGCATCAGGAACATAAACCACAGCGGTGCAGAAAGATAAGACATCACCCCGGTCAGGAAAACGGCACGATGTACAGGGTGCATTCCTTTCACTAGGAACAGTCGGAAATTCATCAGGTTACCGTGGCACCAGCGGCGATCGCGCTTAAGTTCATCAAGCAGATTAGGCGGCAGTTCCTCATAAGAGCCTGGCAGATCATAGGCGATCCATACCCCCCAGCCCGCACGGCGCATCAGTGCCGCTTCAACAAAGTCATGGGACAAAATCGCGCCTGCAAAAGAACCTTCACCGGGCAACGGTGCCAGCGCACAGTGCTCGATAAACGGCTTCACGCGAATGATAGCGTTATGGCCCCAATAGTGCGACTCACCCAGTTGCCAGAAGTGCAGACCAGCGGTGAACAATGGCCCGTACACACGTGTGGCAAATTGCTGGCAGCGTGCATATAAGGTATCCATCCCGGACGCCTTAGGAGAAGACTGGATAATCCCGGCATTGGGGTTGGCTTCCATTAGACGCACCAGTTGCGTCAGACATTCTCCACTCATCACGCTGTCAGCATCCAATATCACCATGTAGCTGTATTGGCTACCCCAACGACGGCAGAAATCATCGATATTACCGCTCTTACGTTTCACGCGACGCCGGCGTCGGCGATAGAAGATACGGCCAAACCCATCAACTGCACGGCACAGGTCCATCCACGATTTTTGCTCTGAAACGCATTTATCCGGGTCGTTACTGTCACTCAATACATACAGATCGAAGTGATCGAGCTGTCCGGTCGCTGCCACAGATTCGTAGGTCGCCCGCAATCCAGCGAACACGCGCTCAACGTCTTCGTTACAGATAGGCATGATCAACGCCGTTCTGTGCTCGGGGTTGAGTGGCTCATCCCCTACTGTCGTTGACGAGATACTGTATTTGTCCTTGCCGATTAGCAGTTGTAAAAAGCCCATTAGCGCAGTCCAAAAACCGGCAGAAACCCAACAGAACAGCACGGCAAGCAGCACTAGAATACCACTTTGCAGGATATAAGGCAGAACCTGCATAAAGGAGCGCAGTAAAGGCTGATTCACCATAGCGAACGGATCGATCAGTGCCCATTCCTGATAAGGCAAAATGGTTTTCATATACCAGGTGGCAATTGCCGTTTGGAACAACGTCAAGATAAGCAGAGTATAACGGCGCAGCGTCCCCACCATTCTCCAGCGGTTCTCGGCAATCTTCTCTTCTGGGGTGGCATGAGGACGACTCGGAGTTGGGGAGCGCCCAAGCATACTTTCCCACCATCGTACCAGCGGGTTGGTGCGCCACATCTCAGGAAACATCGACGCACGTTTGATCGTAGGCATCGCCTGTAATGCGGCACGCCCTTCTTTATCAAGAATCACCGGTTTAACCGCCGTTGCCGTATCTGGCCAGACGGCTTCCAGACGCGCCTTGACAGATTGCAGCGGCGAATCGTCTTCCGTTAGTAGCGTCGCAGGAGATTCCCCCTGCGACATAGCCCGATGTATTGCAGAGAGAGAAAGTCTCTCTGCCTGAGCTAACGCATGCTGCAACGCCCTCGCCGCTTGCGCGGGCAGAGGCAATTTCCCTATATAATCAGGGTTCGAGATTAACTTATTCATTGGCAGGTAGCTGATAGCTCAAAGTTTCCGATAACAGCGTTTCGCCGTTCACCAACGAAGCGCGCAGCTTAGTTGGCTGTTTAGGATCTTTCACACGCAGACGCAGTGTCAAACGCCAACTGCACGTTACCGGATTATAGCGAACATTGTTCTCAACGATTTCACTATTGTCGCCGATGCTTACTTGAGAGGATACAGGCGCCGCTTCTTCCATCTCTTTCATCATCTGGCTGGTAAAATCGACCAAGAACGCAACGGTGCCATCCGGTTGGCGAATCAGGTTAAATTGTTTCGCATCCCCGGTAGAACGCATGGTGCGCTGAACGTATGCCAATTCAGGTGAATGCAATTGTTCTTCGTCACGCGTGAAGTGCAGGCGATAGTCCACTTCCAGTGGCTTGCCAATTTCAGGCAGCACTTCCGGCGTCCAGAAAGCAACGATGTTATCGTTGGTTTCATAGGCCGTCGGAATTTCCACCAGTTCGACTTTCCCTTTACCCCACTCGCCCTTAGTTTCAACCCAGCCGCTAGAACGCAAATCGCAACGGTCATCCAGATCTTCATAGCTGGAGAAGTCACGTCCACGTTGCAACAAAGCGAAGCCTTTCGGATTTTCAATCGAATAGGTGCTGACAGACAGATGTTTTGGGTTATTCAGCGGACGCCAAATCCACTCACCGTTGCCTGCGTGGATAGATAAACCGTTAGAGTTATGCAACGCCCCACGGTAGTTCAAGGTGGGAGAAGGCTGATTCGGTCCAAACAGGAACATACTGGTCAACGGTGCTAGCCCCAGTTTACCGACGCGATCGCGCAGGAATACTTTAGCCTGAACATCAACCACGCTATCACGTCCAGGATAAATGACGAAATGATATGCACCTGTAGTACGCGGTGAATCGAGCAGTGCGTATACCAGAAAGTGCTTATCATTGGGTTTTGGACGTTTAATCCAAAACTCGCGAAAGCGTGTGAACTCTTCCCCAGAAGCTAATGCCGTGTCAATCGCTAGGCCGTGAGCAGAAAGGTCGTAAGTTTGCCCTTTACCGATCACACGGAAATAGCTGACACCTAGCATGCTGACAATTTCGTCATCCTTGCCAAGCTTGTTGATGGGATACAGGCTTTTAAAGCCTGAAAAACCAAGATTCTTCACGGTCTCTGCATCATGATTTTCCGTACCGAAATTAAAATATTCCGGTAAATAGGCGATCTCGTTAACCTCAGTAACCGTCACTTCATTGATTCTCACCGGCGTATCGAAATACATGCCCTGATGATAGAACTGAATGCGAAACAGCGTTTGTAGGTTATTCCAGTATGACTTCTCCTGGTTAAAACGAATCTGCTGATAGTCAGCAAATTTCGTATCTCGGAACTGGGAGGAAAGATTGCTCTTCGGCGCTTCATAGCCTTTCTCTGCTAGTTGTTCAGCTAGCGCTGCCACATCATCCAGCGAGAATGCCCAGACAGGCAACTCAGTGAAAGACAACACAATCGCTGTGGATAACCAGCTCAAATTCGCTACTCGACGTTTAACCAAAAAATTATTAACCAGCACAGCTCCCCCTGTTCGTGTGCTTAACTCAACTAAAATCCATATTAATGGATAAGTTAACCTTCCGACAACTTGATAAAAGGCCAGTTCATCATGATAGGTCAGCATTTAAACACCGCAAACTGCAACCCCGATAAATTTCTGTAAAAAATCGAAAATTAGAGAGGATACTCCATCACCGGGCAGACGTTTGCAACCCCTTACGGTTATTATTTATGCCAGCGGCGCGCTGCTTACCTACAATTCTACCTGTTGCACTGTTAGCAAAACACCCTGTTTTTCTGTGGTTGCAGAAAATACATGTCGTTTTTTTAACACGCCCACCATGCATGACGTTTAAGCACGTGCAACTTTCAAGAATAATCCGTAAGAACGGTTGCCACGCTGATGCATTTAAAAATTTGGACGCAACACGAATTATACTCATTGATAACAAAATCGCGTTAAATCAGATACAATAGGGTGACATATTTATGCTCGTTCACCGCATTGCGCCACAACAAAATTGCCACTACGCTAAACGTCTTCGCGTTGCTGATGATTTTCATCTCGACCATCGTTTTACATGTGTAAATGTAGCATGATTATACTCTGCCCACTCATACTCAGCATCATCATTCTCACGGCAAACCGGCAGCAACATCGTCATCGATGTCATCCCCGATGCAACAACCATGGGGCCACAGCGCCTGTGGTTACTGCGGGCTGTTATCCCATCATCCGGCGCTGTTTCCTGAAAACTCTCCGCCGCTTTATCCACGGTTTGCCACTCAGTCCGAGGTGAACGAACCGCGTCCACGGCACAAGATCGTCGCCGCGTGTTGTCGCCCCAATCACCTCGCGCGCTTCCGACAGGGTCATATAACATAACCATAAACACAAAATTTGATATTGGATAACGTCCTGTTACAAGAAGACGTCTCATTTTCATTTATTTTCTTCTTTTTACAATGACAAAGGTTCCAATGCTATTGATACCGTAAACGCTGACAAAAAGTCCTTCTTTGCGGCGGTAATGGCGCTTTTCTTACGCTTGCATTTTTATAATTGGTCTGTTCGTTTGGTCGTTTATCTTTGTTGCTGCGCTGACTGGCACGCTATATGTGCTGACACCGCAGATTGAAGAACGCTTGTATACACATCGGTTGCATGTTGATGTGCCGAGCACAACGCAACCGCTCGCCGCTCAGGCCGCGCTGACTAAGCAACCCTCAGCCTAATGGCTAGCAATACGTCATGCCCCACACCGCGAGACACCAGCCGTGTGCTATTTCGATTCCCCGATTCAGCCCCTTCTGAATACCTCGCCGTGTTTGTTAATTCAAGTACACTGGCCATACAGGGCCAGTACATGGTGTATGGCACATCAGGAAATTGCCTTTTCGCACTTGGATCGATCGTTTGCATCATGGTTATTCCTCGGTTCCGTCGGCCGTCTCTTATAGTGAACTGGCGGCTTCCTGGCTGTGGATTGCCGCACTCGGCGGTATTTATCTGTGGTGGAGAACGCATATGCCCTCGGATAACCTACAAATTCAACTAATTTGCGAAGTGGATGAGATGTGGTTATTTGTTGGCAACAAAAAACGACAGCGCTGGCTATGGTATGCATGAGAGCCGTGTTTAAAGCGGATTATTGTTGGCAAAATGTTCCATAGTGAGTAAGGGGAAACCATTATACAAGCAGGCAGTGCCATTAGTTGCTGTGGCGTTACCGGATAAAGCAAAGTATGAGCCGGCGCGGTAACTGCTGGGATAATAGCCCGATGGAGCACTGCTTCAGAAGCCTGAAAAATGAATGGATACTGCTAAAATAGGATATACAGGAGCTTCACCGAAGCAGCCCACTCCATAACGGACTATATCGCGGGATATTACAGTACACTCAGACCGCACGACTATAACGGTGAGTTACCACCAAACCAATCAGAAAATCGGTTCTGGAAAAACTCTAAACCCGTGGCCAGTTTTAGTTGAGTAATACATAGGGAAAATACGCGCACGAGTAATGACGCTTTTCTTTACATCCATCGCCTTTTGCGTCGCCGAGGGAAATAAGGAGAATCGCTATTATATCCTGCCTACACCCGATATACTCACCGTAGATGAGAATAACAAAAGGTTGTATACCGCATGAACGCAGAAACACAGACGCAGAATATCGATCATGATGAAATAGCCAAATTTGAAGCTGTCGCCTCACGCTGGTGGAACCTGGAAGGTGAATTCAAATCGCTGCACCGCATCAACCCGCTCCGACTTCACTATATCGCACGCCGCACCGATGGGCTGTTTGGCAAGCAGGTTCTGGATGTCGGTTGTGGCGGCGGCATTCTAGCAGAGAGCATAGCGCACGAAGGCGCAGAGGTTACTGGATTGGATATGGCGGCCGAACCGTTGCAGGCTGCCCGGTTACACGCCCTAGAGAGCGACGTCAGCGTGCAGTATGTGCAGGAAGCCGTGGAGTTTCATGCAGCAGCGCACGCCAGGCGCTATGACGTGGTGACCTGTATGGAGATGCTGGAACATGTGCCAGACCCGCAGTCTGTGGTGAGCGCCTGTGCTTCCTTGGTCAAACCAGGCGGACATGTGTTCTTCTCGACCATCAACCGTAATGCCAAAGCCTGGCTATTAATGATTTTCGGTGCCGAATACGTGCTGAAAATGGTGCCGAAAGGCACCCATGACGCGAAGAAATTTATTCGCCCGGCGGAGTTGTTGAATTGGGTGGACAGCACCTCGCTGGTGGAACAGCACATCACCGGTCTGCACTATAATCCGCTACGCGATCGTTTTACACTCGGTCCTAATGTAGACGTGAACTATATGCTGCATACGCAGCGCGATGCTGAATAAGTCCGCATTTTTTAGCTCACGTTACTGATAAACAGCAACTCTCACTGTCGTTCCCGGCCAGTGCTTTCATTTCCGCGAAGGCGGGATCTTATGCAGAAGAAACGCGTTTCAAACGCAGATTGGTGATATCGTCGTCAATCTGCAATTTCCTCTATCGTCACAACCTTAGACGCTAATCAAATTAAGAATTTCTGTACGCATAAAACAAGCGGTAATCGATCAATTTTTTTATTTTTATCTCCATATATTAACAAAAGTTAAGGCCGCAACTCTACAGGCGTTTAGCCAGTGTATAACAATTCCTCCCCATGTTATCCACAATTTCAATGTGTTTTGTTCACTTGCAATAGCCGAAAATTCTCACTATCTTGTTGTCATTCAAAACCAAAATCCCTATATGTAGTGTTTACCCCACATACTCCAGCACTAGACTGTCGTGTGCATTTTCGATCGGGGAAAATGATATAGCATTGGAAAAAACGGATAGGTACTACAACCACATGAACCAAAGCCTGCTAGTAACCAAACGCGATGGCAGCAAAGAACGCATCAATCTGGACAAGATTCACCGGGTGATTACCTGGGCAGCGGAAGGCCTGCACAATGTATCAGTGTCTCAAGTCGAACTGTGTTCCCACATTCAGTTTTATAACGGCATCAAGACCGCCGATATCCATGAAACTATTATTAAAGCTGCCGCCGATCTGATTTCACGCGACAGCCCGGACTACCAATATCTAGCCGCACGTTTGGCCATTTTCCACTTGCGTAAAAAGGCGTACGGCCAGTTTGAACCACCGGCGTTGTTCGACCAC
Source organism: Symbiopectobacterium sp. (assembly GCA_051710325.1). Classification (GTDB taxonomy): domain Bacteria; phylum Pseudomonadota; class Gammaproteobacteria; order Enterobacterales; family Enterobacteriaceae; genus Symbiopectobacterium. The sequence goes on along the minus strand of JBPETC010000028.1, from coordinate 13,643 downwards.
GTCACCAAAATGGTGGAACTGGGCAAATACGATACCCACTTATTGCAGGACTACACGCCAGAAGAGTTCGCTAAGATGGACACTTTCATCGATCACTGGCGCGACATGACCTTCTCTTACGCTGCGGTCAAACAGTTGGAAGGGAAATATCTGGTGCAAAACCGCGTCACCGGTGACATCTACGAAAGCGCCCAGTTCCTGTATGTACTGGTTGCTGCCTGTCTTTTCTCCAGTTACTCGCGCGAAACGCGTCTGGATTACGTCAAACGCTTCTATGACGCGATTTCTACCTTCAAGATTTCGCTGCCAACGCCGATCATGTCCGGCGTGCGTACCCCGACACGTCAGTTCAGTTCCTGCGTGTTAATTGAGTGCGGCGACAGCCTGGATTCCATTAACGCCACCTCCAGCGCTATCGTGAAATACGTTTCACAGCGTGCCGGTATCGGCATTAACGCCGGTCGTATCCGTGCGCTGGGTAGCCCGATTCGCGGGGGTGAAGCGTTCCATACCGGCTGTATTCCGTTCTATAAACATTTCCAGACTGCAGTGAAATCGTGTTCACAGGGCGGTGTGCGCGGCGGATCGGCAACGCTGTTTTACCCGCTGTGGCATCTGGAAGTAGAAAGCCTGCTGGTGCTGAAGAACAATCGTGGCGTGGAAGGCAACCGTGTGCGTCATCTCGATTACGGTGTGCAGTTGAACAAGCTGATGTATCAGCGTCTGGTTAAAGGACAAGAAATCACCCTGTTCAGCCCTTCTGACGTGCCCGGCTTGTATGACGCGTTTTTCGCCGATCAGGAGGAGTTCGAACGTTTATATCAGCAGTATGAAAAAGACGACAGCATCCGCAAGAAATCCATGAAAGCGGTCGATCTGTTCTCGCTGATGATGCAAGAGCGCGCTTCTACAGGCCGTATCTATATTCAGCACGTCGATCACTGCAACACCCACGGCCCGTTTGAACCGAGCATCGCACCGGTGCGTCAGTCCAACCTGTGCCTAGAAATTGCGCTGCCAACCCATCCTCTGGAAGACGTTAACGATGAAAAAGGCGAGATCGCGCTCTGCACCCTCTCCGCTTTCAACCTTGGCGCATTGAATAGTCTGGATGATTTGGAAGATTTGGCGCGCCTAGCAGTACGTGCGCTGGACGCCCTATTAGACTATCAGGATTACCCGATTCTGGCCGCCAAACGCGGTGCCATGGGCCGCCGCACGCTCGGCATCGGCGTTATTAACTTTGCCTACTATCTGGCGAAAAAAGGCGTACGTTACTCCGATGGTAGCGCCAACAATCTAACGCACAAGACATTTGAAACTATTCAGTACTATCTGCTGCAGGCCTCTAACGAACTGGCACGTGAACAGGGTGCCTGCCCATGGTTTGACCAAACCACCTACGCCCGTGGGGTGCTGCCAATTGACACCTACAAGCGCGATCTGGACGGTATTTGTAGTGAACCGTTGCATTACGATTGGGAAGCACTGCGCGACAGTATAAAAACACACGGTCTTCGTAACTCCACGCTCTCTGCGTTAATGCCGTCGGAAACCTCATCACAAATTTCTAACGCCAGCAACGGTATTGAACCGCCGCGCGGTCACATCAGTATCAAAGCGTCAAAAGACGGTATTCTGCGCCAGGTGGTACCGGATTACGGAACCCTGAAGGATGCCTACGAATTGCTGTGGGAAATGCCGAATAACGACGGCTACATGCAACTCGTTGGGCTGATGCAGAAGTTTGTCGATCAGGCTATTTCTGCCAACACCAACTACGATCCGGCGCGCTTCCCGTCAGGAAAAGTGCCAATGAAACAGTTGTTGACTGACTTACTCACCGCCTATAAGTTCGGGTTGAAAACGCTATATTATCAAAATACCCGTGACGGTTCAGAAGACGCACAGGAAGATATTCTGGCGGATGCACAGGATCAGGATGACGGTTGCGAAGGCGGCGCCTGCAAGATTTAAACTGCTTCCCGCGTAGAATATTGTTTAAGTAAATTTTTCAGTAGGCGGTTAAACGTTATTAAATACCTCCCATCTCTTTTTGGAGATACAGCCCTATGGCTTATACTACTTTCTCACAGAATAAAAACGATCAGCTTCTGGAACCGATGTTCTTTGGTCAGTCCGTTAACATAGCGCGTTACGATCAGCAAAAGTATGAAATATTCGAGAAGTTGATCGAGAAACAACTCTCCTTTTTCTGGCGTCCGGAAGAGGTGGATGTATCTCGCGATCGCATTGACTATCAGGCACTACCGGAACATGAAAAGCATATCTTCATCAGCAATCTGAAATATCAAACGCTGCTTGACTCCATTCAAGGACGCAGCCCGAACGTCGCATTGTTACCGCTGATCTCCATCCCTGAGTTGGAGACCTGGATAGAAACCTGGGCATTTTCAGAAACCATCCATTCCCGTTCCTATACTCATATCATCCGCAATATTGTCAATGATCCGGCACTGGTGTTCGATGATATTGTCACCAATGAAGAGATTCTGAAACGTGCAAAAGACATCTCTTCTTTCTATGACGATCTGATCGAACTGACTAGGTATTACCAGCTGCTGGAGGAAGGCACACACCAGGTGAACGGTAAAACGGTCACCGTTAATCTGCATGCTTTGAAGAAACAGCTTTATCTGTGCCTGATGAGCGTTAACGCGCTGGAAGCCATCCGTTTTTATGTTAGTTTCGCCTGCTCATTCGCCTTTGCAGAGCGCGAACTGATGGAAGGCAATGCCAAAATCATCAAACTGATCGCCCGCGATGAAGCACTGCACCTGACCGGTACCCAGCATATGCTGAATCTGATGCGTTCCGACCAGGACGATCCGGAAATAGCACAAATCGCCGAAGAGTGCCAACAGGAATGCTACGAGTTATTTGTACTGGCGGCGCAGCAGGAGAAAGAGTGGGCGGAATACCTGTTCCGAGACGGCTCGATGATTGGCCTGAACAAAGATATTCTCTTCCAGTACGTTGAATACATAACCAATATCCGCATGCAAGCGGTAGGGCTGCCCTTGCCATTCCAAACGCGCACTAACCCAATTCCGTGGATTAATGCCTGGCTGGTCTCTGACAACGTGCAGGTTGCTCCGCAAGAAGTGGAAGTGAGTTCTTATCTGGTCGGCCAAATTGATTCTGAAATCAACGTCGATGACCTGAGTGACTTCCAGTTCTAAGCCGATGAGCACCTCAAGCATTACACTGTGCGTTTCGGGCTCGCAGCACTGCCAACAACGACAGTGCCACCTCGTTACTCGACGGTGTTGGAACAACACCGCGTGCCGGTGGAATATCAGTGCCGTTCGGGGTATCGCGGTGCCTATGGTGAAAAGCCGCGTCTCCTATCGTTAAACGGCCCCTAGTCTGTGTACAGCAATGTGCCACTACAGCTATATTAGCTCTGTTCGCTTCATGATTCACCTTTGGCCTCTTGGCTATGGCGGAAACTGCCTTATCGTAATGCTCGCGTGCCAGTCCGTTATTGAACCAGCCTAAAGCACCTTTCAGCACCTCAAGCAAATCCGGTGCGGCTTCAACCAGCTCCGTATTAGCCTTGCTCAAGATTAAATCAGGGTACCCGTCACTTTTGCTCACAATCTGGCAAAGTACGCCACCATCCTTACCGTCTAGACCACTCAGACGGGGAAAGCTATTACTCATCCACCATTTCCACGTCCCCAGCGTATGCTTACTCATCCTCATCTCCTTATTCAGGCGTAATTTCTACTACCCACTGTATTGAAAATACATGGATTTTCTATTTTTTCCATCAATTCACAATCACTGAAGTTGCTCATGTATTGAGTGAGTTTGAATTGACATCCTTCCCGGCCCTGAAGGAGGAGCTTTACGGCGCACTGAGTAAAATTTTGCAGTTTGGCGGTTAGATCGCTTACATTTGAATTAACACAGTAGGATCCCCATGGGTCAAGAAGTTGCATTTGATATATTGCAAGCGTTAGAAGAGCTTGAAATCGCTGGTATCTCTAGAGAACAGGCTAAGGGCGATTTCGCTCGTCGTACGCAAGTCTCATAATGTTACCGATGTGCACAAGGATCTGTCCGCAGAGATAGCCGATGTGCGCAAGGATATTGATGCTCGTTTCGAGAAGAACGAAACTCAGATGCAGGTTCGCTTCTAGAAGACCGAAGCGCAAATGTCTTTATTCCGCAAGGATTTACAGCTTAAGATAGCGGGTATTCACTCCGAGCAGAAGTTAATGTGCTGGATACTGAGCGCTGGAATTTTGGGTATTCTCTCTCTGGTTCTGAAAGCTTTTCTCGTTACGGCCCTTTGAGCAATTCTACCATTGGGTCGGTAGGCTCAGTGCGGAAGAGCGTACGTCTTCCCCAACCGTAAGGCCGCAGGTTAAAGTCCTGCTCGACTCTTCACTTTCAGTAATCCATTTCCGCGTCAGGGAAAGCCTGATTGCACAGCTGCCTTGTTGATAAGTGGTGATGTCCCTATCTCGGATTAGTCGCTTCTGACAGCACCGTAACGCCCTATGTAATTCTTAAAGCGTTAGTCTTTAGATGGGCCAATCTCTACTTTTACACAAACTCTATTTGCTTGCGCTGCGATCCGTTTCTCTTCGGCTAATATCACGCGATTTTCCCATGCCACCCGTTTTTCTTCCCAGTTAATTAACCGTGGGTAAGGTGATCCTTTTTCTCCAGCGTCTACAGCTTCCATTGCTCCCCTGACTATATGAATAGTATTTAGGTAGCATTCCTTTATCCACGCATACAGTCGGTTGTAATATTATCTTTTTTCAGGCATTAATTCTTTATATGTCATAACGTTACCTGAAATTCAGGTAGCACAAAGCCGTCCCTGTTAGCTATCGTGCTGCAGTGAGAGTGGGGTAAATCAGAAGGGGTTAAAGTCTTCGTCGTCCTGACGGTGATGATATTCCGCGTCATTGCCAGTCGATTTCTTGCGCTCTTCCTTGTCTTTTAGTGTGGAGATGAATTTATCCACCATCTTGGCATTCTTACCATTGCAACGTTCTTACAACGTTCTTGCAACGTTTGTTGCGTGTCGGCGATGAATGGCATGCGGATGTTAAACTTGTAAGTCGGGCTGACATCAGCTTCGCTGAACAACACTTTTGCAGCACAACGCTAACGCGTTTTCCTGCAAAAATTAGGCCCATGGAATCTTTTTCGATAAGTGTCGTCATTGGTTTTTCTCCTAACCCTCCTAAAAAGGACAGGGATCATGGCCTTGTCTAGCGTATCGATTGAGAAAACATTAATATACATATCAAGCACCATCGTATGCAAGCAAAAGCAGTGTATTCATATTCAATGCACCTATTAACCTCTACAATTACATATATTAATAAATTACATAACAATTAAGTGTAAACATGCAAAAAATGCGCAATAGCATCCAGCAACTACGCCTATGGGAAGTACAACAGCATTAACAGAACTCTACGGCATTGAGAATAAAGATAATCTGCCAATGGAAGAACTTTGGATGGGTGCGCATCCCAAAAGTAGTTCGTTGGTGGTAAAAATGAGCAGGGCCAGGAGCAACGTTTTCGTGACGTCATCAATGATGCGCCCGTGGAGACATTTGGTGCGGCGATCGCAGCACAGTTTGGTGAGCTGCCTTTTCTGTTTAAACTCCTTTGCGCGATGCAACCGCTTTCCATCCAGGTTCACCAGAGCAAACCCGCAGCAGAGCAAGATTTTGCCAAAGAGAAAAACTCGCAATCCCGCTCGATGCGCCTCATCGCAACTATAAGGATGCCACAACCACACAAGCCAGAGCTGGTATTTGCCTTAACGCCCTTTCAACGAAATTGTGGCGCTATTGCAGCCCGTAGTCAGTGCATATCCGTCCATCACCACCTACTTGCAGCAGATATATGACAAAACCTGTCGATGCTACTTACTAACTTATTGAGTATGCGCATAGAGATCAAAAATCGCGCTCTGGTGGTGTTAAAACCTGCACTCACCTCACAAGCAGGGTGAACCCTGGCAACGCTGCGCAACATCATTCAAGAATACCCTAACGACAGCGGACTGTTTTCTCCATTTTTGCTCAATGTCATCACGCTGCAACCGGGCCGGGACAAGCGATGTTTCTTTATTCGGAAACCCGCATGTAGCGCTGGTGGAGGTGATGGAAAATTCAGATAACGTACTACGAGCTGGACTCACCCCTAAATATATCGACGTTCCTGAACTGCTGGCGAATGTGAAATTTATCCTTAAACCGGAAAACCAGCTGTTAACTCAGCCGATTGAAGACGGTGAAACCTGCTATTTTCCCGTATCTGTCGCCAATTTTGCCTTTTCCCTGCATCATCTAAAGGATCAAAGACACAAATACTGAATCAACAGAGCGCCGCCGTTATCTTTTATATCGATGGAAAGCCACATTGATGAAAATATAGTCAGCGGCTTACGCTTCCGCCCTAGCGAATCCTGCTTTTTGTGTGCGTCAGAATCTCTCCCGTCAGCGTAGAGGAAAGTGGACGACTGGCACGCGTGTATAATGGTTATACACTTTCTTCCCTTAGGGATGCTTACTTAGAAAAGGAATCACACTATGAAGAAGTTTCTGGTTGCCGTCGGAGTTATCATCGCACTGGGCGCCCTGTGGGCAGGTGCGTCATGGTATACGGGTAAGCAATTAGCACAAAATATCGATACGGTTACTATTGAATTTAACAAGCAGTTGCAAGAAGCCTATCCGAATTCAGGTTTCAAGTTAGTGTATCGTGATTATCAGGGAGGCGTGTTCAGCAGCACGTTTTCACTGGTATTGCAGCCTAACGGTTCTGCATCAGAAACGCGTCCGTTAGCACCCAAACATGAAATAGTGCTCAACGAAACCTTTTCACACGGGTCACTTCCGCTTGCTCTGCTGAAAAAAATGAATTTACGTCCCAGCATGGCGCATATTCGCAGCGAACTGGCTAACAGCGAAGCAACCAAAGAACTGTTTGATGTACTTCAGAACCAACTGTTCTTCAGCGCAGAAACGCGCGTGGCGTTCAATGGAGATACCGTTTCAGTTATATCTCTCTGAGCCCACTCGATATTGACAATGAAGGCACCAAATTTGCCTTTAGCGACACCGATATTGCGCTAGACCTTGCTAACGATCTGCGTAGCAGCTGAATTTCAGGCACGGTTTCTCAATTTTTATCAGAAGTCACCAACTACGAAGGCGGCAAAGAGACTATTCTTCTTGAAAACCTTTGGTTGGAAGCGAACAACCACCGCAGCAAATTTAATCTGGACCTCGGCAACGGTAGCGTCACCCTTAAATCAATAAAGGTGACGCCGCCAGCAAGTGGCCCTGTCACGATGAATAATCTCGTGATCAAAAGTACAATGAGCGAAGACGACAAAAACATCGCTGGCGAGATAACGTTGTCATTAGACTCACTGCTGCTCAAAGACCACAATCTGGGTAGTATGAAGTTTGCTTTCAGCTTTAACCAACTCGATAGCGAAGCAACGCAACAGTTCGCCAAAACCTATAAGACGTTGAGTGCATCATTCCTGAAGTCGCTATTTATCATGGACCCACTGCGTTTTCAGTATGAACTGGGACAATCATTACGCAATGCCCTGCCCAGCCTGCTGAAAGGCAATCCGAATTTTACCATCTCCCTTTTGATCTGGAAAATGCCAAAGGTGAGAGCACACTCAACGCCTCGCTCAATTTGAGTAATCCGGCACAATCTACAGCGCTAACGCCACAGGCACAACGCGATGAAGAAGACGTGATCCATAGTGCAGTTAAGTAACTGGATGTGACGTTGAACACACCAATGGCGATGTTGGCTGAAGGTATAGTTCAGGCTGGAGGACAGGCACAATCGGATCAGGAACATCAGCAACTGATCGCCAGTGCGCAAGAGCAAGTGAAAATGCTGGCTAGCGTAGGCGAAATGAACCAAATCACTGTCACCAAAGATGACGCCATCACCAGTTCGCTTGCACTATGCGGACAATCAGGTTGAGTTGAACGGGCGTAAAATCTCTCTGGCAGAGTTTATTGCCCCTTTATCGATATCCCTACCGATGATAACGCTGCTGCGGCGGGCATTAATCTCGCCAGCCCCTGTTTGCGCAATCGTTTATCTAGCTAATCCTGATACCGCTTATCGGCGCTGGTTTATTAGAGCACATCCAACCGCGCTTTTTGATCGTGCAACGCATCGCTAACGCTGCCGGTTGGTTACCGATGCCCGGTGACAACCGTGGTGATCTCTTTAATGGTAGCATCTGTCGTGCCACAATTAGAACTGGCGATCGGCCCGGTACCTCAGGCACTATCGTTTTACCTACTGTTTGCCGTTGCTGCGCCCTGTATCGGTGCTTCGATGGTACGCTTGTTTAGCTTGAACACCGCCCAGCCGGCGTGCCATGGCATTCAATTACTCTACGTGTAATTTGTTAGTGATTCTGCCGCTGGTGGCCTTATCGATCCACGACGCTATGCCGGTACTGCCGGCTATCCTGGTTTCACAAATAGTGATCTAACTGATCTCTGAATCCTGCTAATGGTATTCCATGCCTTATTGTTTATACTAAATATAGTATATTAATAATTTAATGGCTCGACGTGCCTTGTGCGCGGAGCGAAATAGTCGATTATGATCGATCCTTCAATCCCGTTGAAAGAAATTCACCGTCACCTTGATAGAAATATTCGCGCAAAAACGATCCTCGATTTAGCGCGCCAGTTTAACGTCACCCCTGCCCACGCAGACGCTTGAAATGCTGATCCCACACGTACAGATGATCGACAAAGCGGTTAATCTGCTTGGCTTCCTGAAAAACTGGATTGGGCGTGACCGTGTGCTCGGTTCTCTCGATGCCTGCCGCCGAGTTGCTTATAAAAACATGGAAGATGCGGTGCCCGCCGGGCTTGATTACATCGAGCTGCGATTCTCACCCTATTATATGGCACAGCGCCATGTACTTCCGCTGCAAAGGCGCATCGGTCGAGGCGGTTAATGGTATACAGGCAGGCTGTCGCGATTACGACACTGATAGCCAAACTGATTGGCATTATGAGCCGTACTTTTGGATATGAGGCGTGCCAGAAAGAACTGAACGCCCTGCAAGCCTGCCGCGATAAGATCGTGGCACTCGATCTCGCTGGGGATGAACTGGGCTTTCCGGGCGGCCTGTTTACTTCGCATTTTCCTCAGGCTCGTAATAACGGTTGATATATTACAGTTCATGCCTGTGAATCAGCAGATACCAGAAAGTATCTGACAGACTATTCGGAAATTGAGTGTAGAGCGCATTGATCACGGCGTAGCCGCCATTGTGGATAAGATGACACATATAGCGCAGCAACAGATCGCCATTGAATCCTGTCTGAAGTCAAATATTCAAACCAGTACCGTAACGTCGTTAGCAGAATACCCTCCACCCCATTTTCTGCGTCACGGTATCACCGCAACCATTAATACTGAATCCAGCGATGCAATGTATCGAAATAACGCACGAATATCTCACTGCATCGCCACTGGTTGGCCTTACCACCGATGAAATTTCCAGGATCATCGCAATGGATTAGTCGTCGCGTTTCTTTCCGAGCAGTACAAACAGCGCATTCTTGAAAAGGTGCAACACAAGCGCGTCGCGTATAAGCTCAAGCTCTCTGTGGCGACCCTTCGGCTCTACAGGCTAATTACGCGGGTTTATCCAGCATAACAGGCTCAACAGAGCTCGGGTATGACAGCACAAGGGTCAACGCGCCGTAGAGAACAATAAAACCATAGACGGATAAAAGCTGAACACGGTGTTATTAATCTCTATGACAAAGATGATAAAGATATTGTGCATCAGACAAATTCCCAACGTTTTACCACTAATCTGACCGATCATCCCTTCCAGCCAGGTAAAATTGGTATGTAACATCAAATAAAACACGCAAACGGCTAAAAGTTGTAGTGGCAGGTTATAGAACTTTCCGTAAAAAAGATAATTCCTCACTGCTGAGTTAGCAGTGTCAACACACAAAAACTGGGATTTGCAGGTTATTCAAGTGGCAGCGTTGTTACATTCCGTGGCGAGAGTTTTAAAGTACGCACGAGTGCTGATGGCCACTTTTGCCATAACCGTGTTTTTACACAGCCTGTCTGTTCACAAAACGGGCGTCTTACATCAATTTTAGCCACTGTATCTCCACATCCAAAACCGGAGAGTTTACAATATAATCAAATAATTAAATAATTTACCGCCGTTGCCACCCCGGCACAGGCAATCACCGACGCCACGGATAGGTCAAAGTCGCCAGATGCCAGAGAGAACAATATCCCACAGGCCGCCATTATACCGGACATGAAAATAGCCAACCCCAACTCCTTCATATTGATAAAGGAAGCAAAATTGGGCACAAACAGCGCGCAGGCAAGAAAAAGTACGGCAAACACCACCAGCATGCCGTAGTTATCTCACACGCTTGTTTTTCAGGTGAAGCAGACGTAACCGTTGACATAATTGTGTGCTTCTTCGCGTTTACGCGACCATAGCGTTGATTTCTGGAGTTTGTAATATCGCCACTAGGCTCAGTGCTTTCTGCTCGCTCGCCTCGTCGTGTGAAATGTCCTTCTTGTGCGGCAACTGACAAGGTAGATATTTTCTGCCACGGTCATTTCTGGCACCAGATGCAATTCCTGATAGATGATCGCCACCTCAGCATTGAGCGCGTCCATGGTATTGGTGAAATGGACTGGCTGACCTTTAATGTACACTTCCCCAGAGGAAGAACCCGTAACGCTAAACCCAAGAAACTTCGTTGATAGTTCAAATATTTAGTGGTTTTATCGCTTCTTTATCCGTTTGACATTGCCATTTAAGGTGCAAAATACATTTTATAGTATCGGCATTGGGTCGCTGGTGGTGGTTGCGCCGTGCATGGCACTCGCGGGTGCGCTGGTGTGCAATTCCGCGTTGGCGTGCCTGGTAAACCGATAAACTCAGAACAGGTGGTTGCACACACGCCGGAAAAACGTGTACTGCCCGCCACGGAAAAACCAAAGAGATTGATGCAATCGGGTAACCTGATATTATCAACAGCCGGGTGAAAGCACAGTGTAGCGATGGGTCATGCTATTAAATGTCAGAAATTGTTTGTTCTCAGGGGTCCGGCTGAGTGCTCAGGCCGTTATGAGGACGATAACCTGATCCCTTTGACTTTTAAGCGTGAGAGCAAATAACCATATGCTGGCCATGATTACGGATTATAAACAAAAGATCATGCTAATCCATCCAGGACAGCGGTCTGCAATTTTTGGATTTTGCGATTAAACCTGCTATCGATGCGCACGGCAAACGGCCCGCTGCTGCGCCTGATCCTCAATTGAGGAGAACGGCAAATATCTCCTGCCTGCGCCGCTGGGATCAGTGCCAGAAATGGTACGCTCTGAATCCAGCTTCTCGCTGGGATAATCGCTGCTGCTACTGAGTAATCTCTGGCTACCGCTCCCGTTTATGCGCTTCAACCACCGCGTACCTTTATTGGTGGCCCGGATAACTGAGCACGCATGAAGAGAGCTGAGGGGAGTTTCTCGATTTAACCTGGTTCGATGTCTAGCTGCGCGAAGTTTTTACCCGCAATGCGCCACCGAGCATGAACAGCGCAGTGAAGCGGACCAACACACCGCATTGCATAGTTTTGAGTATCAGTCGCACTTACCTGAACCTGCTGGATAAGCTGGGCAAGCACAAGTAATTTCGGATCCCGGAAATCACCCTGGTTGCAGGCACACAGCAAGAGCCGGATATCGCCGTTGAACCTGATTTTGGATGTGGCAACTCGCACACCTGCGGCATTCTGGTCGAACACCATCCGGAGGCGCATAACGGGCTGAGCTAGAGTTATGAGTTGTAATTGCGCGATCTAAAACAACCGCATCAGATCTACAATAAGATGTTTGAAAGTCGCATCGAATTTACGCACGCACAGTTTAGCAAGCCCAATTTCTCCTTGGAAAGTAGCTGCGAAGATGCTGTCCTCTAGCCTTCCATCGTGCGTGCGTTGACCGGGAAACCAGCCGTATGGCGCTGACGCGCCTCGGCACCGAAGTAGATCCGCTCCGATGTTAAAGCAGTCGGTAAAGCGCTCGACTACTGGGTGAAACAGACGCAAATGGAAACTGCGAAGCAGCGTAGTCAGCATAAACCCGGCTTGATTTAGGCAGCAACCAAATTCGATCAGCGAGTCATACAGAACACTCACTACGATGAAGGTGTATAACGTTATGTTGATAATCCAGAAGCATCCTGGGGAACCAAGGCTGGCAACGGACGAACGTAGTGTAAAACGCATGGCTAACTGGCTGAATACCGAGGTCAAACTGGAAAACAAACTGATACGACTTTCAGAACAGTTGCATGATATGCAAAATGAACTGTGCGAACATATTCTCTGCGGCTGGTATCAGTCTGATAGTGAAATTTCGACGATGAGAAAGCAGAAAGTGGCCAAATCCGTGTTGAAATCACTCCAGACGCGACCGGGCGTACACAGCGAATTGCTGGAGCGCATGTTACCGACGCTGGATGAATTGCGTCATCTTTACCAACAGCAGCTTCAATCCGGCGTTAGCCATAGCCATATCACTCGTCCGGTCCTGGATAACATTAGTGCCATAACCAACACCGATCCGTTTGACATTGGCATTGGTATCGATTTATTCAGCGACACACCGCTAGATGTGACTCAAACTGATGAGTCCCAAGAGCCCAGCGATGTGGATACCAATGCGGCCTTTTCCAGTCAAGTCTTTCGCTTTTGGATAAACCACATGCGCAACCTGCTAGACAACGCACCGCTAGTTGAATTGTTCGTGTTTGAGCAAACCGAAGCTGGAAATGCTGGTGGAAGAAGTTATCACCGCCGGTCTGCGTTAAGGGATCAACCAGGGGCGCTACACGCAACGATGAACAAGGACGATCACCACCCCACAGAGTGCCTATACGGACAATGAGATCGATAGTCAGGTTTCTCGCGCCCTTATGGTGCTCGGCGATTATATCGCCTGGTTAGGTTTTCAGAAAATGCCAGAGGAACAGCACCACGGAAATCCGTATTAACCGTGGACGTAAAATCTTTTCTAAGCCGGAAAAACAGCCTGTCAGCTGGGACAGCGCTAAGCGATTGACAAGTCGTCGATCATGCCGACCAACAATACGGCATTTTATGTATATGACTAGCTGGTTGGGCTGAATAACCCTGATTCTGCAAAATACCAGGCATTCAGCGTGTGCTGAACTGGATGCTGAACAGCGCAAACAGTTGGGTGCTATTTTGCAAATTTTCAAGCTACCACTCTGGCGCAAAATAAGTGCCCCGCCCCCGCTCAACGCAGGGGCAAAACTTCCGCATCAGACCGTTTACGGACAGCTGTGACCCTATACACGATTCTGTGTAAATGCCTTTTCTCAGTAGTGACCGTCCAGACGATCACCGATCTCGATAATAAGGCGGCTCATATTGCAAGGCTTCCACGGTGTTGACATTGACGGTAGGTTTCAGCTCTATATCCGGCCTTGTTGCAGCCGGTACTGCGGGCCTCGATGTAATTCGCTGACTCACGCCTTATTCTCCTCGCGAGCTTTAT
>JBPETC010000027.1:0-21152 GCA_051710325.1 Symbiopectobacterium sp. | reverse complement strand
CATAACTGTGTTTTTTTACAGAGACTGTCTGTTCACAAAACGGACATCTTACATCAACTGTAGCCACTGTATCTCCACATCCAAAACAGGAGGGTTTATACTGTGATTAATTTATTGGATGATTGAGTTGGCAGCCAGTTCGATCGGCGTATAAATGGGTATTATCGCCAGCCCGGTTTCCATGGTGGTGGTTTCGTTAGTTGTCATACTGAGGAATTTTACTTTTAACGGTCGCCATCTGGAATTTCTCGATCTACTGGCCATTACCATTCTGTCAATGCTGTTAGGTATTTTGGCAATGGGTATTTTCAGTTGCTTCCGCGGTAAAGATCTGGACGAACATAAGTATGAAGACCTCTAAAAAAATTTATCTTCGTGCCAGAAAACAAGCATTACGTTTACAGTGATACAGCTACGCTGCCGGATAAAAACTGCCCAAGAGCAACTGGGTTGCTATGTGGATCTTCCTGGTAGCCACTGCTATGGTAGCGATTCTCGATGCTGATGCCGACTTGCGAGCAAGTTTTGGCGGTAAACCGCTTTCCCATGGTGCTGCTCATCTAGATTTTTATGCTATTTGCGGGTGCAGTGATTGTCATTACCACTTAAACCAATCCGGCCAATATCTCCAAAAACTAGGTCTTCCGCTCTGCAATGATCGCCATCATTGCGATGTATAGAATTGCCTGGATAGCAGAGATCATGTTCAGTGCGCATCTGGATCAAATCACAGCCATGCTGGGCACTCTGCTGAAAGAGTACCCGTTTATTTATGCCTTGATCTTGCTGCTGGTGTCGAAGTTTGTTAACTCGCAGGCGGCAGCTCTGGAGGCAATCATGCCGGTAGCGTTAGCCATCGGTGTGGACCTGGCGTATATCATCGCCTCAGCGCCTACCTGCCTGCTATAGCTACTATATTCTGCCAACCTACCAAAGCGATCTGGCTGCCATCCAGTTTGGCCGTTCCAGTACCACAAAGATTGGTCGCTTCGTTATCAACCACAGCCTTATTCTTCCGGGGTTGATTGGTGTATCCACATCCTGTGTGTTTGGCTGTGGGTATTTTTGCCGCCATGTACGGCTTACTCTGATTCCTGCCACAAAAAACCGCCCGGTTCTCGCTCGGTTTTTCATTGTCATTCCAATACGTTACTCAAACCTTGCTCTGTGCCAGTCGTGAGTCAGTGCCCGTGATTTCACGCTCGTAGACACGGGCTTTTTCTTCATCAAACTGCCCCTCCCACTTCGCAATAACCAGTACGGCAAGCGCGTTGCCCACTACGTTCAGCGCCGTGCGCGCCATGTCCATGATGCGATCTACACCGGCAATAAAGGCTAACCCCTCAAGCGGAATGCCCACGCTACCCAAGGTTGCCAACAGAACCACGAACGAGACGCCCGGCACCCCGGCAATGCCTTTGGAGGTCAGCATTAGGGTTAACACTAACACAATCTCCTGCCACAGAGACAGGTCGATGCCATAGAGTTGAGCAATGAAAATGGCGGCGATACTTTGGTACAGCGTGGAGCCGTCCAGGTTAAACGAGTAGCCCGTCGGAACCACAAAACTGGTGATCGATTTTGGCGCGCCGTAGGCTTCCATCTTTTCAATGATGCGCGGCAACACGGTTTCTGAACTGGCGGTGGAATAGGCCAGGATCAGTTCATTTTTCAAAATACGGATCAGCATAGTGACACGCAGACGGCACAAGCGAGCCACCACACCCAAGATTACCAACGCGAAGAACAGAATGGCGACATACACTAGAATCACCAGTTTGGCGAGTGGCCACAACGAAGCAAAGCCGAAGTTGGCTACTGTCACCGAAATCAACGCAAACACCCCAACTGGAGCGTAGCGCATGATCATGTGAGTGACTTTAAACATGCTTTCAGATACGCCGCAAAACACGTTCAAGAGCGGATCGCGGTTCGCTTTGGGGAGCGATGACAGCCCCAGCCCAAACATGACGGAAAAGAAGATAATCGGCAATATATCGCCATTGGCAATCGCTGCAAAAATGTTGGGGGGTATGAGCGACAACAGGGTCACCACCAAACTATGCGACCCATTCTGCACCTGTTCGGTGGTTTTTTGGTACTGAGAGATGTCCACCGTGGTCAATAATGACATATCAATACCGTGACCAGGTTGGAACAGGTTTGCCAGCGTAATGCCAAGAATAATGGCAAAGGTGGTGATCACCTCAAAATAGACAATAGTCTTAAGACCAATACGCCCCAACTTCTTGGCATCCCCAGCCCCGGCGATGCCCACGATTAGCGTGGCAATCACAATCGGCACCACGATCATTTTGATTAGTCGGATAAAAATATCACCGGTGGGACTCAAAATGTTACTAATAAGCCACTGGCACTCATTGGGGCTTTCATGCAGTACGGTACCAACAAGCATGCCGATGAACAACGCAATGAGTATTTGCCAAGCTAGGCTGATTTTGATTGATTTCATAGTGAATTCCATTGCAAGACCACCCTTTGCCGCGAACGTACGGCCACAGCGCTTCTCTTCCGGTTGAAAGGCGCACAAGGGTGGCTGAGATAAAATGCGACCAATGTGAATGCTAATACAGCACATCTTGATAACCCTTGGTACGGCGCACACGTTTGAATACGGCCCGCAATATCGTTAAATGGATTAACAAGTGACTGTATCTGAAAGCAAACATTAGATATACGTTATTGTTATGGCCTGGGATACTACTATCCCATTTCCGTGAGATCAAGCAGGCAAACAGCGTCAAAAGTCACAGTTATGTCAAAAAGATGTGATAACACACTGAAAATGTGTGAAAAAAAGAAGTTATTCACCACGCTAAAGAAAAGATAAAAAAGAAGATATGTCAGACTAAGGTAAATACATCAGTAGAATGCATAACGGCCACGAATAGCGATTCATTTGATCGCTATCAAGCAAACCGCGAGTGCGAGAATTCGTGGGTTAAATCTATCCCAGTAGGCGTCATTGGCGTAGCCAGTTTGGTCACGTACGGCGCGCAGAAACTGAAGATTATACACGGGTACGTGAGGATTTCGAACAATGCCCGGTGCTAAAATAGATAGTAAGTAAAACAGCCTAATGGAATAGGCGCTAAATCTGGTAGTCGATAAACCGACTCTGCGTTATGCGAAAAACTTTATCCTTGATCTCATCCAGCTAGAGTTCATAGTTGCAAGAATTTCCAGGCATAGTTGCGCTGTAGCTGACTTTTCTTCAGCCCAATCCACACCCGATCAGCGGCGCTGGGGCACCGGACAGGCTGCCGATCAAGCATGCCGTATACCGAGTGGCGTTTTATATACAGACTTGTAGACACCAACGTATACCGCAAAGCCCACTACTAAAAGTCACATAGGTAGCGAGTTTGCCGCCACGTAGAGCAACGCAAAACCGGCAATACCTAACGAAGACACATAACTCATTGAAACATTTACAGAAATCAGCCATTTCACCATCACTCTGTTTTGGTTCTCTCTATCTTTTTGTCAATGTCACGGTCGATTACATTGTTGAAGACGCAACCGGACGCAACCACTAATGACACCCCAAACAGGGTCACGATAAAGAGGGGTAATAAATGCTGCCTTTGGACGCCAGCAGAAATCCTCCCCGATAACAGAAATCAAGTTGCTAAAAATGATCTCTGGTTTTGTGATTTGTAGGTATTGCTTAATCATCATGTCTGGTTCGATTACGGAATCATCATATTGTGGTGCGTGCTCAGGATAATTCAAGATGGATCCTACTACCACGATGGCGATAATCAGAATGGCGAACAACAACGCTACCACGTTCCAGCGCTGCTCAGAAGAACTTTTCAGGTGCAGGAAGTAGGACCACAGGTGAACCAGTATCTGTACCACGGGCAGCCAACCACACCGGCCATAATCACGCTGGTGGAGGCGGCACCCGCCATCACAAAACCAAACGGGATCACAGGCAGAATGACTGACATGACAAAGCCGACGACATAAGACTGTACGCTACTGTGACTACCGCCATGATCGGTCATTGAATGATTCATTACATCGCCCCATCAGATAAACTACGGTAAAAACACGAATCCATACCACATCACCACCAGACAGATAAGGCCTGAGGTTACGTGAACGCCGTGGGTGTGCCTGCCAACCAGCGAGAAAAAGCTGAATGGTTACGGTTAAAATCAGGAAGGTGGCGATGATCAGCATCGTTGATGCACAGTGCCGTCCAGGTAAAGACCGGCATTTTCATTAGCGTCATGCCCGATGCGCGCATACGAATAATGGTTGCGAAAAAGTTGATACCAGTCAGCGTAGTACCCAGACCGGAGATCTATAGACTCTATATCCAGTAATCCACATATCCAGTAATCCACCCCTACGTCAGAACTGTACTCCTTGCCGGAAAGAGGCGGATAGGCCACACAACCGGTTTGCGCAAATTCACCGATACCCATTGTAGTGGTGGCATTAAGGAATGCCTGCCTCGCCGGCAAACGCCAAGACCTGTTGATCACGCATCATGATAGCATCGGAAAAGCCACGAATCATCATGATAAACGTAACGATCATATACATGATGCCGATGCGTTTATGGTCTACCGAGGTAAACCATTCAACCCACAGCCACTTTCATTTACCGAAATAAGTGATGTCTGCTAAAAGGGCGAGGTCAACGACGATTATACCGGCCACCGTAAGCATAATAATGGGTTTATGATATGGAACCGCATTAAGCGTTAGTTTTCCGAACATCGTATTATCCATCGGCGCCTTTGGTGAGAGGCGTGCTCGCTTATGTTCATATTGTCACCGTGTTGCATGCAGCTTTGCTGCGCGTTTCGCCTTCATCGTGGTGATACGCAGGCGCACCATCCGCTTTGCGTGAATTTGCGAATCAGGTTTTCAAACAACTCAGGTTGCACGCTGGAGAAGTACTCCACCAGGTGGAATTCTCTGTGTTTGGACAGAGCATTGAATTTCTCCATGTTATTCAGCGTTTTGTTGGAGGCATGCACGGTGGCAACCCACTAAATATCGTCATATTTACCTGGCTCGTTGGCGATAAGATGCAATTTGGTTTGCATATGCCCGCCATCGCGTAAATCTGCCACCTAGACGCAGAATTAAGAAAGAGTCCATTACGGTATCGGAGGTGATTTTAAAATTCAGCGGCCCATTTGGTCGGAAACGCTAACTCGTTGACCGTGGCGATGCCCAATTCCGGGTAAACAAACAGCCATTTCCAGTCGAGTAAAATCACTTTGTCGAGTCAAATCACTTTGACGGTAATCGGCTTGACCTAGAAGAGCAACGGCTTATACGGATCCAGTAAATAGGTAGTTTTCCAGGTAATGGTACCCCAGACCACTACTTCAATCTTATTGGAGTATGACCAGTTCGGGGTGTATTTCGCTTTGGTGTTATAAGCGCGAAACTTCTAGGCAAAAGTGATGGTAATCACTATTACCGGAATAACCACGATCAACATCAGACCAAGTGCTGTCAGAATCAATGACCGTTGCTCAAAACCCGATCTCTGTCTTTTAGGGTTCATCAATGCCACATCACAACAGCTCAGTAGTGCTGCGGCAGCGAATAAAGATAACATCCCAAAAATTTTTTGTATTTCCTGAGTCTTATCTCATCTCATGCGAGTGGCATTTACGGTAATGTTACTGTACTGTAAATATAATTAATGTTATGTTAGTGCTTTGTTTCTGATTTTTGCCATAAATGTCACAATTACCTTGTCGTTAGGAAAAATTTATTAAAAATAGTGAATTAAAATTTATCCCGTAACGTAGAGCAGTATGGATGGATAAAAATTACAACCCGCCTGAAGAGGAATTTTCCATCCAACCAACATGATTGCTCCTCACACATTTTACCAATAATTAAATAGCCAGAAAAAAGTGAGTTAACGTAAAAATAACGTTGGCTGATATAGTGGCAGCCTAGTGAAAATAATACGATGCGGTGATAACCACGCAGGTTTATCGCTATTTTCAGGCTTCAGATGACGGTGAATTACGCAGCGATAAGTAGTCGAGCATACTACAAAAAGCGCGCCATAAATAAAAATACCAATAGAATAATAAGGTTATTATTGATTGTTTCAATCGCATTAGCACCCAAGGTGTGGCAATAGTCAAGGTCAGCCAAGATAAATAATAGCGCATACCCGGCGGCCAGTAGGCGCATAGCGCAGCGGTAATAGCGGGGTAAGTTATTATGCGTACCATGAATGTGTCGGTACGCCGTGGTGTATTCCAGGGTTTGTTTGCATACTATTTATAGTAGGATAGTAGGACTAATCCCGACACTGCGATCAAAATGGTAAATAAATAGAACCAGGCCCAACCATGGGTCTCTACAAACCAGCCTGCGACTGGGCCAACGTAGACGTTCCCCATAGAAGAGAATGCGGAAAGCAACGCAAACTAGGTAGCGGAAAACGACGTGTTGCACAAGGTCATCAGTAACGCCACGAACGCCGCTGTGCCTATCCCGCCGCACAGGTTTTCCAGAAAGATAACCCCTTGCGCATGCTAATCAGATGTTTGGTCGTGAGCACCAGCAGCTAGTAGCCTGCGTTTTAGAGACGGCCTGCAAGATGCCGAATAGCAGCAGCGCACGGAACAAGGCCATACGTTGCATTAATAACCCGCCGTACAAGGTACCAATAATGGTGGCGAGTAACCCCAACGTTTTATTGACCAGTCCGGTGTCGCCGGCATTGAAAGCTACGCCGCGAATCAGGAACGAGGTACTCAGGCTGCTCATCGCAAAGGCATCGCCCAATTTGTACAGCATGATCAGCAATAAAGTCAGCCAGGCGTTATTGCGCGAAAAGAAGTCGCGCAGCGGGGCAAACATTGTCTACTCAAGGGTGCGTGATGTTGTGGCATCCAACACCACTTCAGGTGCGCGCAAGGTAGCGATGATACCCGGTAGCAGCCAGTGCTATCAGCACATAGGTGGCGTGCCAGCCGAGATAACGATCGGTCAGCCACAGCGCCAATCCACCGGAAACCAGTATGGCCAGACGGTAACTCAGTACGGAAATGGTCGCGCCCGAGCCGTGCTGATCGGTGGGTAGCAGGTCCGCTTTATAAGCGTCAAACATGATATCCTGCGAGGCGGAACAAAATGCTACCAAAACCGCAATCGCGGATAACCACCACAGATGCTTGCTTGTTGGGTCCTCCAGCAGCGTCATTGAGGTAATCACAACCCAATCAACAACACTTGATGACCAGCAGCCAGCCGCGACGGCGGTCGAGGAAGGGCGGGTGTAACGGTCCGTCATCTGTGCTACATAAACTTGAAAACATAGCCTTGCCACACCAGTGAGAAGAAATCCATGGTTTTCAAATTGACGTTAGAAACCGTCATCCATGTCTGCAACGTACCAGAGGTTAGCACCAGCGGTAGTCCAGACGCAAAACCCAGTAGCAGTAGCGACAGCGAATACAGCTGACGAACAAGGGTAAAAAGCGATATAGCATGGCAGATCCTTTCCTCTATCCCACAAAAGCAGGATAGAGAAAAAAGCGTAAGAATTATCGGGTGTTAGCCTTAATGAAGCTGCTGACAGTGGTGTCTTGTGCCATATCATTGATGACATCGTCCAACACCGTATTGACAGCGTTGGTGATTTTTCTTTGATCACGGTCAAGGCGCCCTGAACGTTATAGGTTGAGCGGTGATTTTTAACCTGCTTGTTGCCCATTGGCCGCCTGAGAGATGATCGAAATATCTGCACGTGCGGTGATATTATGACGCAGGTTGCCTTCTGAAACATCAGCATACAGCTGTTTCACAACGATTTTCAGCATAACTAGGCCACCGGTTCGTATCATGTAACCGCGTGCAGCCATCTGTTTTTCCAGTGCTGCTTGCAACAGGAAACGCAGGTCGCTTGAAGTGGTTCAGAAGGGGGTTAAAACGATCATTTGCCCGTAGCGGTTGATTTTGGCCAATACCTGATCGGCTCAGTTGATGTTAACAGTGACTCCCATCAGGGTTAAGTCTTGCACTGGCACGTTTTTAGGGGAGAAATCAAGCGTATTGCTCTGATTGGCGCATCCGGCGATGCATCAGCGCGGCCAATACGGGTAAACAATTTTTTAACATTGTGCATTTTCTCAGTAATGATTAGGGTGGTTCTCTGGTAAAAAATCCCTGTTATCATACCATTATTGCCGGCAGCAGGTGAAAGGACGAATTTAGGGGAAATACTCTGGAAATAGCCATTTTTCAGCGCGATGCGGTGAGATTTCGTGATCGCCGGATTGACAGATAGTGTGTTCACCTCATTTTGCTACCAGTGGAATATACTGTCTGGCAAGATCAAGAAGAAACAAGGGAGTACTTCATGCATGCCGCCATTGAGGCGAAATTGCGCGCTGCTTTCGCCCCCATTCATCTGTATATAATCAATGAAAGTTATCAACATCGCGTGCCTGCGCGCTCGCAAAGCCATTTTAATGTGGTACTGGTGAGTGAAACTTTTTACCGGACAGCGCACCATTTGCCGTCATCGCGCGGTTTATGCCACGCTAGCGACGGAATTGGAAAATGACCTACACGCGCTGGCACTGCATACTTACACGCCGCAAGAGTGGTCCAATGCGCAGGGCCAGGCCCCGAAATTACCTGCCTGTGGCGGTACTGGTATTGACGCCTGATTGATGCCAACGACGCATAAAAAGAACGCACTAAGAGATGGCCGGCATCAAAGCGCGCTTATCTTGTCATAATAGTCTGCGCGTTTTTCTCGACTCACTTCCTTTATGCCGCTATAATGCAGCGTCTTATTTTCCGGAAATATCATCGGGACGCTTCTGACAACAAGGAACAGGATTTAGATACCAGCTGTTGCTGTCCCGGTTCTGTGGGATTATATCCAAATCGATACCCATGCCTATATGGTTTTGGAGCTGACCGAACACTGTGATTTTTGAGGTAACAAGATGCAAGTTTCGGTTGAAACCACCCAAGGCCTTTGTCGCCGCGTAACAATTACCGTCACTGCTGATAGCATTGAAGAAGAAGTAAAAAAAGAGTTGCTTAACCTTGCTAAAAAAGCGCGCGTTAACGGTTTTCGTAAAGGCAAGGTGCCGATGAACGTTATCGCTCATCGTTATGGCTCTTCCGTGCGTCAAGACGTGTTGTGCGATCTGATGCAGCGTCATTTCGTTGACGCAATCATTAAAGAAAAAATCAATCCCGTTGGTGCACCGAACTATGTGCCGGGCGAATACAACCTGAATGCCGATTTCACCTACGCGGTAGAGTTTGAAGTCTATCCGGAAGTAGAGCTGAAAGGCCTGGATACCATCGAAGTTGAAAAACCGCTGGTTGACGTGGTTGATGCTGACGTTGATGCCATGCTGGAAACGTTGCGTAAGCAACAAGCCACCTGGAAAGATACCGATGCTGCCGCTGGCGCAGAAGATCGCGTAACCGTGGACTTTACCGGTACTATCGACGGCGAAGTATTTGACGGCGGTAAGGCGTCTGATTTCGTTCTGGTTATTGGCCAGGGCCGCGTGGTTCCAGACTTTGAAGAAGGTCTGGTGGGTCACAAAGCCGGTGAGGAATTCACTATCGACGCAACCTTTCCAGAAGACTACCATGCTAAAAACCTGAAAGGGAAAGCAGCGCAGTTCGCTATCGTCCTGAAGAAAGTGGAAGAACGTGCACTGCCGGAGCTGACCGTGGAATTCATCGAACGTTTCGGCGTGGCGGATGGGTCTGTTGAGGGGCTGCGCGCTGAAGTGCGTAAAAACATGGAGCGTGAGCTGAAAGGCGCAGTGCGTAACCTTATCAAGTCTCAGGTGATCGACGGGCTTGTGAAAGCCAATGATATCGACGTTCCTGCTGTGCTGATCGACGGCGAAATTGACGTTCTGCGTCAACAATCGGCTGAACTACCGCGTGAACTGTTTGAAGAGCAAGCTAAACGTCGTGTTGTCGTGGGTTTGCTGCTGGGCGAAGTGATCAGCATCAACGAGCTGAAAGCGAACGATGATCGCGTTAACGCAATCATCGAAGAGATAGCTTCTGCCTACGAAGATCCGGAGGAAGTTGTTGCTTACTATAGAAAAAACAAAGAGCTGATGAACAATATGCGCAATGTTGTTCTGGAAGAGCAAGCAGTTGAAGTGGTGTTGTCTAAGGCAAAAGTGATCGAGAAAGCCGTCAGCTTCAACGATCTGATGAATCAGCCTGCTACGGCGTAATTCGCTGTCTGGCTTCGGTTCGGTTATCTTTACCAAAAAAGCCCACGCCAAAGGCGCGGGCTTTTTGTTATCACTGATTTACGTTTGAAAAGACCTATCACCACGGATGCGCCAGATTGCACTATGATAAAACTGTGTAGGTGTGGCGTTGAAACGTTTCTCGAGTGATAAAATCCGCATTATCTCTTTGGGCGTGCAACATATTATTTTCTATGCAACGCATTGTAAACGCGATGGGTATTACACCCCTTTAATCTAAAATAAAGGGTAGTGTAAGTTTGAAATAGCGCGCAATGTCCCAACTAGAAGAAACAGAGGCGCGTGGTCATGGATTTTGGCGAGTCGGTGTCGTTCTTAAAGGGATACCTCGAGGTGACCGTGATAGTCAACTGCCATTATCTCAAGTAGAATCTGATACATGGCACTAAAAGCATTTTATCGAGGAGAGGTGAATGTTATACAGTGGCGAACAAGAAAAATTAGCACCCCAAATGGCTTTGGTGCCGATGGTGGTAGAGCATACTTCGCGCGGGGAACGTTCTTATGATATTTTTTCCCGACTACTTAAAGAACGCATCATCTTCCTGACGGGTCGGTTGGAAGATCACATCGCTAACCTGATCGTTGCTCAGATGCTTTTCCTGGAAGCCGAAAATCCGGAAAAAGATATTTATCTATACATCAACTCTCCGGGTGGCGTGATTACCGCAGGGATGTCGATTTACGACACCATGAAATTCATTAAACCGGATGTCAGCACCATCTGTATGGGACAAGCCTGCTCTATGGGGGCTTTCCTGCTTACTGCCGGTGCCAAGGGCAAGCGTTTCTGCCTGCCGAATTCGCGCGTAATGATTCACCAACCGCTGGGTGGATTCCAGGGGCAGGCAACGGATATCGAAATCCATGCGCGTGAAATATTGAAAGTGAAGCAACGTATGAATGAGCTGATGGCTGAACATACTGGCAAACCTCTCGAAGTGATAGAGAGTGACACTGACCGTGACCGTTTCCTCTCTGCCCATGAAGCAGTAGAGTATCGATTGGTTGACGCCGTGATGACACACCGTGAGTAACGCCGCCGGCCGGCCATAGCTCACCTGTGGTTCACGAATGCACGCTTGCGCGTGATTCAGGTTGAAGTGATATCGCTGTTTGGCCTGCGGGGCAAGAGATAAAAAAAGAGGTTTACTGATGACAGACAAGCGCAAAGACAGTTCAGGGAAGTTGCTGTACTGTTCTTTCTGCGGCAAAAGCCAGCATGAGGTCCGTAAGCTGATTGCCGGGCCGTCAGTGTATATCTGTGATGAATGTGTCGATCTGTGCAATGACATTATTCGCGAAGAGATCAAGGAAGTGGCTCCGCATCGTGAACGCAGTGCGTTACCCACACCCCATGAAATTCGCCGTCACTTGGACGATTATGTGATTGGTCAGGAGCAGGCGAAAAAGGTTCTGGCGGTTGCGGTTTACAATCACTACAAGCGCTTGCGTAATGGTGACAGTAGCAACGGCATCGAACTGGGCAAGAGTAACATTCTGCTGATTGGCCCGACAGGGAGCGGTAAAACCCTGTTGGCTGAAACGCTGGCCCGTTTTCTGGATGTGCCTTTCACCATGGCGGATGCCACCACGCTGACCGAAGCGGGTTACGTGGGTGAAGATGTAGAAAATATCATCCAGAAGTTGCTGCAAAAATGCGATTACGACGTACAGAAGGCCCAGCGCGGCATTGTGTACATTGACGAAATTGATAAGATTTCACGTAAGTCCGATAACCCCTCCATCACCCGAGACGTGTCTGGCGAAGGCGTGCAACAGGCTCTCCTGAAATTGATTGAAGGCACCATCGCTGCGATACCACCGCAAGGTGGGCGCAAGCACCCGCAACAGGAGTTTTTGCAGGTTGATACCTCCAAGATCCTGTTCATCTGCGGTGGGGCATTTGCTGGTTTGGATAAAGTGATCGAGCAGCGTGTTGATACTGGCCGTGGTATTGGTTTTGCCGCAACGGTAAAAGGCAGGGCGCAAAAGGCTACCGAAGGCGAATTGCTGGGCCAGGTAGAACCGGGCGATTTGATCAAGTTCGGCCTGATCCCTGAATTTATTGGCCGTTTACCGGTAGTCGCGACGCTGAGAGAGTTGAGCGAAGATGCGTTGATCCAGATCCTGTGCGAACCGAAAAACGCGCTAACCAAACAGTATCAGGCGCTGTTCAATCTTGAAGGGGTTGAGCTGGAATTCCGTGAAGAAGCGTTAACGGCGATTGCCAAGAAAGCCATGGCGCGTAAAACTGGTGCACGCGGTTTGCGCTCCATTGTGGAAGCGGCGCTGTTGGATTCCATGTACGATCTGCCCTCCATGGAGAGCATCGATAAGGTGGTGATTGATGAGTCGGTGATTGCCGGTCAATCAGAGCCCATGCTGATCTACGGCAAACCTGAAGCGCAGCAGGCGTCTGGCGAATAAATCATCAATTGCACGCCAACAAACGTACCTAAAGGGTCGTTGTCACCAGTCTGAAATGGGAGATTTTATCTCCCATTTTTTCGCATGTTCTATTCGTTGAATGTCGGATATTTATTCCCATATACTCCAATATTTGTTAGTGAAACCCGTGACGTCCGCATTTCACGAGATTCTTTTAACCTTGCGGAAACGAAACTAAGAGAGAGCTCTATGAACCCTGAGCGTTCCGAACGTATTGAAATCCCCGTATTGCCATTGCGCGATGTGGTGGTTTATCCATACATGGTCATTCCGTTGTTTGTTGGCCGGGAGAAATCGATTCGTTGCCTTGAAGCTGCGATGGATCACGATAAAAAGATCATGTTAGTGGCACAAAAAGAGGCTTCAACGGATGAACCCAGTATTAACGATCTTTTCTCTGTAGGAACGGTCGCCTCCATTCTGCAAATGCTGAAACTGCCAGACGGCACTGTCAAAGTGCTGGTCGAAGGGTTGCAGCGCGCGTGTATCACTACGCTGTCTGACGGTGGTGAACATTTTGCTGCCCAGGCGGAATATCTCTCGTCGCCGGCAATTGAAGAGCGCGAGCAGGAAGTTCTGATGCGCACGGCAGTCAATCAGTTCGAGGGATACATCAAACTGAACAAGAAAATCCCGCCGGAAGCGTTGACCTCGCTGAACAGCATTGAAGATGCAGCACGTCTGGCGGATACCATTGCCGCCCACATGCCACTGAAACTGGCTGACAAACAGTCCGTGTTGGAAATGTCTGATATTACGGAACGCCTCGAATATCTGATGGCGATGATGGAATCGGAAATCGACCTATTGCAGGTGGAAAAACGTATTCGCAGTCGCGTAAAAAAGCAGATGGAGAAAAGCCAGCGCGAGTACTACCTCAACGAGCAGATGAAAGCGATTCAGAAAGAGCTCGGTGAGATGGACGATGCGCCGGACGAACATGAAGCGCTGAAACGCAAGATTGAAACAGCCAAGATGCCAAAAGAAGCGCGGGAAAAAGCCGAAGCAGAACTGCAAAAACTAAAGATGATGTCACCGATGTCCGCTGAGGCGACAGTGGTGCGCAGCTACATCGACTGGATGGTTCAGGTGCCGTGGAATACACGCAGCAAGGTGAAAAAAGACCTGGTGAAAGCGCAGGAAACCCTGGATACCGACCACTACGGTCTGGATCGTGTCAAAGAGCGTATTCTTGAATATCTCGCGGTACAAAGTCGTGTCAGCAAAATTAAAGGGCCGATTTTGTGCCTGGTCGGGCCGCCAGGGGTGGGGAAAACCTCGATGGGGCAGTCCATCGCCAAGGCAACGGGGCGTGAGTATGTGCGTATGGCGCTCGGCGGAGTACGTGATGAAGCTGAAATTCGCGGTCACCGTCGTACTTACATCGGCTCACTGCCGGGCAAACTGATCCAGAATATGGCCAAGGTCGGGGTAAAAAACCCGCTGTTCCTGTTGGATGAGATCGACAAGATGTCGTCTGACATGCGTGGCGATCCGGCCTCGGCACTGCTTGAAGTATTGGATCCCGAGCAGAACGTCACCTTCAACGACCACTATCTGGAAGTGGATTACGATCTGTCCGATGTGATGTTTGTTGCGACCTCTAACTCGATGAACATTCCTGCACCGTTGCTGGACCGTATGGAAGTGATTCGCCTGTCTGGCTATACCGAGGATGAGAAGCTCAATATTGCCAAGCGCTATTTGCTGCCTAAGCAGATTGAACGCAACGCACTGAAGAAAGGTGAGTTGACCGTTGATGACAGCGCTATCTCCAGAATCATCCGTTATTACACGCGTGAAGCTGGCGTGCGCAGTCTGGAACGCGAAATCTCCAAACTGTGCCGTAAAGCGGTAAAAACGCTTCTGATGGATAAAACCGTTAAGGATATTGAAGTTACGAACGATAACCTTAAATATTTCCTTGGTGTTCAGCGCTTTGACTACGGCCGTGCGGATGAAGAAAACCGCGTTGGGCAGGTCACTGGGTTGGCCTGGACGGAAGTGGGCGGTGATTTGCTGACCATTGAAACCGCATGCGTGCCGGGCAAGGGGAAATTGACCTATACCGGCTCACTTGGGGAAGTGATGCAGGAGTCTATTCAGGCGGCGCTTACCGTGGTGCGTGCCCGTGCTGAACGACTGGATATCAATGCCGATTTCCATGAAAAACGTGATATCCACGTGCATGTGCCGGAAGGGGCAACGCCAAAAGATGGCCCAAGTGCTGGGATCGCCATGTGTACCGCGCTGGTTTCTTGCCTGACGGGTAACCCGGTGCGAGCTGATGTTGCTATGACCGGGGAAATCACGCTGCGGGGCTTGGTATTGCCGATCGGGGGCTTGAAAGAGAAACTGTTGGCAGCCCATCGCGGTGGCATTAAGACGGTATTGATTCCTAACGAAAACAAACGTGATTTGGAAGAGATTCCGCCGAATGTGATTGCGGATCTGGATATTCACCCGGTCAAACGTATCGAGGAAGTGCTTGCGTTAGCGTTACAAAATCCGACAGACGGTATGTAGCCGGGACCCTGTTAAGGCCAAGCGAGCGCCTGCCAAGGCGAAAGCGGTGCCCGCCAAGGCCGCAAAAGAGTGAGCTATCGCAAAAACCCTTGAGAAAAATAATGCTGGCAGCAAAATGGCGCTTGCCAGCGTTTTTGTACCGCTAAGTTATAACACTGTTAGTCTTGCTTAGTACGCCGTGCTAAGCTTTTGACAGGCTTGAAAAGCTACGTGTCGTGTTTTGGGATATTCAGCGTGATAACAGGATTTCAGAGGGGATAAGAGAATGAATAAGTCACAATTGATCGACAAAATTGCCGAAGATACTGATATTTCAAAAGCGGCAGCAGGGCGTGTGTTAGATGAAATTATTGGTTCTTTTACGGATTATCTGAAAACAGGGGATGACGTTGCACTGGTAGGGTTTGGAACGTTCTCCGTGCGTGAACGTGAAAACTCGCACTGGGCGCAATCCACAAACTGGCAAGGAAATCAGCATTCCAGCAGAAAAAGTACCTGGCTTCCATGCCGGTAAATCTTTGAAAGACACCGTTAACTGATTATCTCGTCACAGGTTTGTGCTATAAATCCGAGTACGGTATCAAATATTACCTGACGCAACGGTGTCAGTAAGGTAAGATAAGGGCGCATCGTTTTATGATATGCCTTTTTATGACGGGCGAACACTGCCCATCACCCTGCAGGGTATCGCATTGCTGCGTAACGTATTTCCCGCTCCATGTTATGGCATTAAGGTTCGCTAGACGCGCAAGGAATCGTGATTTTAGCTAACGCAGTGCGTGTTATCCATACTACAGCGGAGTGTTATCACATTATGATGGACAATTTACGCGCGGCCGCTAATAACGTCGTGCTAAAAATTATTCTGGGCCTGATCGTCGCCTCCGTCGTACTGACGGGCGTGGGTGATTACCTTATCGGCGGTTCTAACGATTACGCCGCCAAAGTCAACGGGCAAGAAATAGGTCGTGCGCAGTTTGAACAAGCGGTGCAAAACGCACATAGCCGCATGCAAGAACAGTTGGGAGAAAACTTTTCCGTGCTGGCAGGCAATGATGGTTATATGCAGCAGATGCGTCAGCAGGTGCTCTCACAACTGATCGATGAAGCGCTGATTGACCAGTATGCCAGTAAGCTCGGGCTTAACATCAGCGATGCCCAGATCAAACAGGCCATATTTGCTGTTCCCACTTTCCAGACCAACAATCAGTTCGATAATGAAAAGTATCTGGATCAAGTACGCCGTTTGGGCCTAACACCGGATCGCTACGCGGAATTGCTGCGTAAAAAACTGGTCATGCAGCAACTGATTCAGGGGCTGGGCGCAACGCAATTCTTGCTGCCGAAAGAGATCGATAGTCTGGTGGCGCAGGCCGCACAGGATCGTGTGGTGAGAACGGCAACGATTGAAGTGGCGGCCATTGCCAAAACGTTGAACGTCACGGATGAAGAGATCAAGGGCTATTACGATAGCAATAAGAGGCGTTTTATAGATCCGGAAGCTTTCAAAGTCAGCTATCTGTTACTGGATGCTGCACGCGTTATGGACAGTGTAAAAATCACTGATGCTGATATCGCAGCGTTTTACGAGAAGAATAAGCAAGAGTTTACCGAACCTGAGCGCAAGCGCTTTAGCGTGATTCAACTGAAAACCGAGGCGGAAGCCCGTGCCGTGTTGGATGAACTGAAAAACAGTGCCGATTTTGTTGCACTGGCAAAAGAAAAATCGCAGGATGTGATATCTCGTCGTAACGGTGGCGATCTGGGTTGGATGGATGCCAATGCCACGGTCGATGAATTGCAGCAGGCAAAACTGACCGAAAAATGCCAACTCTCCGAGCCGGTACAATCCTCTGTGGGTTACCTGATTGTGCGTCTGGATGACACTCAGGCCGCTCAGATTAAACCGTTGAGTGCGGTGCGTGATGACATTTCGGTCAGAGCAAAACGTGAAAAAGCGCTGGATGAATTCTTTGCCCTGCAACGTAAAGTCAGCGAAGCGGCAAGCAATGACAATGAGTCGCTAGCATTGGCGGAAGAGGCAGCGGGGCAAAAAGCTACTGAGACAGCCTGGTTTAGTCACGATCAAGTGCCTGCTGAGTTGAACTTTCCGCAGGTGACGCAGGCTATTTTCGGCGGCGCCCTGTTAGGCGATAACGGTGCACCGGGCAGCAACTCCGATGTGATCGGCGTCGATGGCGATCGTGCGATCGTTCTGCGTATCACCGATCATCGTGCAGAAACGCCGCGTCCTCTGGATCAAGTGCGTGACGAGATTGTTCAGGTGCTGAAAGTGCAGAAAGCGCAGCAGCAGGCTAGCCTACAGGCTGAAAAAATTGTGGTTGACCTAAAGCAAGGCAAAGAGGACTCGCTGAAAGCAGCTAACCTCAGCTTTGGCGAGCCAGAGAGCCTGTCTTCCGTTTCTCAGGATAATGTGTTGGCAGAAAACGTGTTTGCCTTACCTGTGCCGCAAAAGGATAAGGTGAGCTACGGTGTTGCATGCGATCAGGTGGGCAATGTGGTGCTGGTTGCGCTGGACAGCGTTAAACCCCATACTATCACTGATGAACAAAAAGCACAGTTTTCCAGCCAGGTTGAGCAGAGCGCAGTGATAACGCTGTTTGATACCCTGGTTTCCAGCCTGCGCACTAAAGCGACCATCAAATTAGGTGCCGCCGCTCAGGAACAGCAACCGCAGTAGGCTCAGCCAACGCATCTGCAACTTGAAGTATGAAGGGTAATATGTATTAATTTATAATCCGCTGTAATAACAAAAGGCCGCAAGAGCGGCCTTTTCCACATTATTTAAATACTGTGGTTTGTGCGATCTCCCTTATTTCGGCACCCTGTACTACCTGCTAGTTAATCAATAGGGAGATACCGTATGAAAAAGAAAGGAATGTCTGCGCTGTGTTTATGTCTGGCCCTTGGGTTATTCGCTTTTACGGGTGGAGCTCTGGCGAAAGCGGAAGAGGAGGTAACAAACGGTGGTGCCTCATCGCCAACGTCACAGGCAACAGAGTCGACGTAGGAAACGGTGAATATCAATACGGCGACCGTGCAGCAATTGACCCAGCTACAAGGGATAAAGGCGCGCAGAGCGGAGGCGATAGCTCAATATCGCGATGAGAATGGTCCTTTTACCGACATTGCACAGTTGCAGGAAGTTCCCGACATCGGGGCCGATGCTGATTGAGAATAACCCGGGCTAGCCTCGTGTTGTAATCGTCAGACACGTTGTGATCCTGCTCTCTGGTGCCATGCTTGCACGGCAGTGAGGTTATTCACTGCCGTTATTTTTGCTAACCTTAGCATAATCTTACCAGAAGGTCACAACCAGTTCATGGCGTTAATCTGTTGGGGAGTGATTACATGTTGCATACCTTTATTACCGTTCGTGGCTTTCACATCGATGTCTATCAGCATGTCAATAACGCACGCTATCTGGAGTTTATGAAGGAAGCGCATTGGCAATGGCTGGAGAATTTGCCGCTTCCCAGTGGATGCAACAGCATGGCATTGCGTTTATCGTGGTCAATATCAACATTAATTATCGTACCCCAGCGGTATTAGGGGACGTGTTGCGTGTCGAAAGTGCGTTGTTGCACCTGAATGTTAAAAGTGGAGTGATTAGCCAAAAGATGGTGCATACTACGGATGAGGCTACGATGGATAATTCCTCCCTTAACCTTATGTCTGTATCGATCTGACGACGCAAAATGCAGTGCCTTTGTAAGATTGTAAGAAGGCGATCTGTTGTTGCATGCAGGCGTTTATGCAGCCACCATTATCCGATAATTAACTGTTAGCCTAATGATTGAGGCGGGGGAGAGGCGAGCCTGCTCACCCCGCTATCCGGTTAACCTTATTGCAAACCTGTTTTGCGTTGCATTGACGCCATCACGCCGACGCGATCCTGTTGATACTTGCACTAAGCGCCCATTTGCTCACAAATGACAGGCTGAGCAGTGGCACGAAACCGTTTCCCTGAATCTCGTTGTAGCAGGTCAGCGTCTGGTTGCGTACTGTATCCAGACGGTGGTAATTGTCAGCCAAGGCCAAGATTTCCACCTTGTTGAGTCACATGAGCGGAGTAACAAACTAATATATCACGGGTTATGCCGAGCATGATAGCGTGATTCAAGGCTTTGATAAACTCATCGCGGCAGTCAGGATAGCTAGAAAAGTCGGTCTCACAACCGCCAGTGATCACCGCCTACGCATCGACCTGGTAGGTGTAAATAGCCGCCAATGTAAGAAACAGAATATTGCGTCCTGGTACAAACGTGCTAGGAATACCGGATGCAGAGGCGTCGTAATCGGGTACGGCAAAATCGGGGTACGGCAATATTGTCGCACGTCAGGCTACTGACTGCCAATTCATTGAATAAAGCGACATCCAGCACTTTGTGTACTTTGGCACCCAATTGGTTTGCAAGCGCGCAATATCGATTTCTGCTAGATGGCGTTGACCGTAGTCGAATGTGACATAGTGCACTTCATTATACAGGCTGAGTGACTGAAATCAGACAGGTGGTGGAATCCTGCCCACCGCTAAAACGATAACCGCGCGTTTTGTCATTGCTCTACCTTTGATGCTCAAGGGCGATATGCCCAGTGTGCCATAGGAGGTACGTACTATAGCAAAAACGCATCGTTTCAGCGTTAACTCGTTATCAGGCTAAAATCAGCTCTCGTTGATTCTGTTGTTGCCCCGCGTTCAGTTGCGCCAGATATGGCCTGATATCGCTGATGTTTTGCAATACCCATTCGGCATTGTAATAGGTATTAAGATAACGCTCACCGCTGTCACACAGCAAGATGAGAGTCGCTCCTTGTTAACCCTGCGCACGAATTTGGTTAGCCAATTACAACATGCCCCAGACGTTAGTACCAGTGGATGCGCAGACCTTGCGTTCCAGAATACTTTCTAACCAACAGAATACTTTCTAGCCAATATAGTGTGGAAATGCTGGCTGCATCCGGCACCTACATCACCCTGTCGATCACATCAGAAATAAAAGAGGGTTCTGCGCGTGGGGGCGACTAATCCCCTCAATTTTACTGCCACAGTATACCATCAGAGTGCGGTCGCGTTGATGATAGTAATCAAAAAACACTGAGTTCTGCTGATCGACCACCATCAACTGTGAGTTGATACCCTGAGACCTAAGGTGGAAGAAGTGCCGCCAGTACCGCACTCATCACTATGTAATCGGGAGCCGGATAGGGTTCACTCGCCATCTGGTAGAAAATATTGTCAGCAATATTGTTATTGCCGCGCCAATCGGTAGCGTGTTCGGGCGTAGGTAAGCTGTGATCCATGTAGTGTCCTCTCAGTTCACGAGCCAGTTGCTCCGATGCCGCATAGATCCGGTTGGATTGCTCAACGAAGTGGCAGTGTCCACCATAGAAGGCAATCTGCTCTACTTTTCGCTTGGTTGTGCAATTGTGGCATAACGTGCAATAAAAAGCAGGCCCAACAGACGAGCAAAATAGGCTTTCGAGATGGCGACGCTGCCGGAAGACGCTTCAATAATTGGGGTGCTTTTTTAATCCAGCCGTTGCACAAACCATAAAAAATAACGACCGTCCCAGACTATGTTTCAGGCTGCAGTTTGGGTGGTGCATGCTTTCATCTTTGATGATGGAAATAAATCCCTGGATAGTGCGGTAAGGCGAATCAAATGAGTATCGGCTGAATGCTGAAAATCCGTTTCTATAGCGCTAATGGCCTGTTTCACCCATGCTGTTGGATCAATCATCCAATAAATTAATCACAGTATAAACCCTCCTGTTTTGGATGTGGAGATACAGTGGCTACAGTTGATGTAAGATGTTCGTTTTGTGAACAGACAGTCTCTGTAAAAAAACACAGTTATG
>JBPETC010000026.1:0-21179 GCA_051710325.1 Symbiopectobacterium sp. | reverse complement strand
GTGGTAACCGGTACAACAGGCTGATGCCCATTACCTGTCTGCGCTGACGTCACTGGCCCACCCGTGGTCGTTG
Organism: Symbiopectobacterium sp.; assembly: GCA_051710325.1. Classification (GTDB taxonomy): domain Bacteria; phylum Pseudomonadota; class Gammaproteobacteria; order Enterobacterales; family Enterobacteriaceae; genus Symbiopectobacterium. The sequence goes on along the minus strand of JBPETC010000026.1, from coordinate 21,106 downwards.
CTGCATTGGCAGCAGGCGTATTCACCGACGCTAAATTCGCGACGGTGTTTGCATTTTCCGGCTCGGCTGGCACAATCTGCGTTAAATCAATAGCCTGTGAACCCGTCGTGGCGAGCGGAACCGCCGTTTTACTCTCCGCCTCTTCCGGCGTGTTAGCCGCTACATGATCGACCATAGAGCTAATCTCTTGCTGCTGCACCTGAAAATTCTGCCACCACCAGGCACCGGTTAACCCTAGCATAATAAGTATCATCAGCCAGGTAAAGGTCATCAACCAGCCATCGCGTTTCTTACAGCTTTTTCCCAAGACAAAGCCTTGCATTGACGCCACATTGGCGATTCTCGGCACCACGTGTTTATCCAACGCTGGCAGCAGTTCGCTTTCCGGCAAATGCACCAGCTTGGCATAAGAGCGAATATAACCGCGCAAAAAGGTAGGTGCTAAATCAGGAGAGGTGCTGCCCTCTTCGATTTCTCGCACGGTAGTTACTTTGAGGCATAAACGTTCAGCGACAGTTTGCTGTGTCAATCCCATATGCTCACGCGCCTGACGCAGCCGCTCACCAGGAGTGGCTGGGGTAGTATTTTCTAGAGTGGCTTCAGTATTCATTAGCTAAGAACTGCTGGTACTGTTTAGAGTGTGAAAAACTTCGCGCCAGCCTATCGCCATGATACTTACGCTCATCATCACAGCTCGCCAACGCGGCGAAACGAATCTCTAACCACAGACTCTCAGCGCTGGCTGGAAGGGCTATGGTTATAAATATCCAAAAGGTGCCTGGCTTCGTTAAAGTGTTGGGTAGTCAGTCTATGCCCCAACTTCACTGAGCTCCCTGTCACCTTTTGTCGGGTCATAGTGTAGCACACGAACTAACAATATGCGTGACTCATCACATTTTCAGCTTTGAAATGGCAATATCCTGCGTTTTTCAAAGCCTGCGCAACTTACCGATAATCAGGATGTTGCGCCGCAACGCTGAACTGTTTCTGTGCAGCTACATAACTGCTCTAAAATACAGAGAAATACACCGTAATTATTTCATAACGATGGCATTTCCCGATGCCTGACGCAACGCGGTTTGATAACGCCGTTCTACCTCACCATACTCGCTCGCCAATGTGCTATTCATAAAACGACGTACCCAGTTGGGTACGGTAATCATCTGGAGTCGCGTCAAGATCATCTCGTTTCAGGCATGCCAATACCCAATTGCAACCGCGTAGTGACCAACGCTTCTGTCGCCGACGGGCGCTGCACCTCGGCATACCCACTCAGCAGTGGTACTCCGATGCCGAGGGCGAATAAAACACGAGGTTGTACATACGATTGCTGAAATATGAGGTGTCATCCTTACTCTCCGCTAAAAAATAGATTCCCTGTCCGCTCGCTCTTCCGCATCCAGCATTCTCGTTAACGCGGCAAACACCAGCGCGTACTCAAGCCAATACATGCTCTAGCTACGCGGACGCCATCATATGCCGATGAAAGGCGTTTGGTACCTTGATTCGATACCAAATGCCATTTCGCCAAGAGCATTAACACATTAGAGCGCTTTAACCTGAATTGGTTCACCCGCGTTTGGTACCCAGCGTCCGCTTGTTACGATCGAGCACTTCGCCCGCCAATTGACCGCACGCGCGGATCAATATCGTCACCGCGCTTCTTACGCACTATGGTGGTGAAACCAATACTCTTTCAGCGCATGGTGGAGCAGCTCGGTGGGCATGATGCCAGGCCTGCAACGACGCTTTTCCTCCAATGCGCATCGGCAGGCTGGGTGGAGAGTGAAATCTGCATAGCTTCGCTTGTTATATCAGCTCCGTAAATAATGTACTTAACAGCAGCCTATACCCCCCTTCTATACCCCTTAGTAAACTCATCGGGATTCACTCACTTGCCGCCTTCCTACAACAATTATTTAGGGTATATATTCAATTAGAATTATTTAGGGCATATTTAAGGGTATCGCGCTGAAAAAAAGGGCCGCCCCGTCACAGGCAAGCCCAGAATTGTCATTCTGCTTCGTCTAACCACACCAATAGTATCGCTTCCAGAATTTTTTCGTTGGAAGCGTCCGGCACATCATCAAACTCATCCAGCTCGCAAATCCAGCAATGCAAATCAGTAAAACGCACCGTTTTCGGGTCTGTATCAGGAAACGCGTCATACAGGGCTTCACCAATGGCATGGCTATCTATCCATGTCAATCCCATGTTCAGCTCCTGTTAATGCTAGCGGGCATGGTTAATGGTGTAACGCGGAATCTCAACCACCAGATCGTCACCCGTGACACGTGCCTGACAGCCTAGACGGCTTTCAGGTTCCAGCCCCCAGGCTTTGTCCAGCATGTCATCTTCATCTTCTGTGCTTTTCGCAAGAGAATCAAACCCTTCGCGAACAATGCAATGGCAGGTGGTGCACGCACAGGATTTCTCGCAGGCGTGTTCGACTTCAATGCCATTGCGCATGGCAACGTCCAGAATTGTCTCACCCACTTTGGCTTCCAATACTGCGCCTTCAGGACACAGATCCTGATGCGGTAAAAAAACTATCTTAGACATGCTCACACCTCGTCCACAAACTGTCCTGCCAGAGCCAGACGAATGGAAGCATCCATACGACGCGCAGCGAACCCCTGGGTTTGTTGATCTACTGTTTTTATTGCGGCTTCAATCAGCGCAACGTCATCACCGGCACTCACTTGTTTCAGAGCCAATACCGTCTGAACGATAGCCGTCTGTTCTTCAGCGCTCAGCAAATCCGCATCAGCGGCCAGCGCGCTTTGCACGCTTTCCAGCACCCGCGCAGCTTCGATTTTTTGCTCCGCCAACATGCGAGCAGCAATGTCATTCTGCGCATTCTGTATCGAGTCGGTGATCATCGCGGCAATTTCATCATCGCTCAGCCCATACGACAGTATGACCTGGATCGCCGCTTCTACGCCCGTGGATTTCTCCATTGCCGTGACGCTTAGCAGGCCATCCGCATCCACCTGGAAGGTAACACGAATATGCGCACCACCAGCGGGCAACGGCGGAATGCCGCGCAGTGAGAATCGTGCCAACGAACGACAATCCTGCACCAGTTCGCGTTCACCTTGCAGCACGTGGATCATCATGGCAGTCTGACCGTCTTTAAATGTGGTGAACTCCTGCGCGCGCCTCACCGGAATAGTGGTGTTACGCGGAATTACCTTCTCGATCAGGCCACCCATGGTTTCCAGACCGAGCGACAGCGGGATCACATCCAGCAGTAACATCTCGCTGTTTGGCTTGTTACCCACCAAAATATCCGCCTGAATTGCCGCACCCAGCGCCACCACTTTATCCGGATCGATGTCGGTCAAGGGCGTGCTGCCAAAGAAATCGCCGACGCGGGTACGCACCAATGGCACGCGTGTCGAGCCACCCACCATCACAACTTCCTGCACCTTACCGGACTGAACGCCCGCGTCTTTCAACGCCCGACGGCAGGAAAGCAGCGTGCGTTTCACCAGCGGCTCGATAAGCGCATCAAACTGTTCGCGGCTCAGTTCGCCCTGCCAGGTGCCAACCTGTACCGTCACTGACGGCGCGGCGCTGAGCGCAACCTTGGCATGCAAGGCCGTTTCAATTAATTCACGCTGCCTGCGCGCATCGGAACGATCATCGACGCCAGCCTGCTCGCGCAACCACTCCACCAACAGGTGATCGAAATCGTCGCCGCCGAGCGCAGAATCACCACCGGTCGATAGCACTTCAAACACCCCACGACTTAAACGCAGGATAGAGATATCAAAGGTGCCACCGCCTAGATCGTAGACGGCAATCACCCCTTCCTTACTCGAATCCAGCCCGTAAGCGATTGCTGCCGCTGTCGGCTCATTGAGCAAACGCAGTACATGCAGCCCGGCCAGACGCGCCGCATCTTTGGTACCTTGACGCTGAGCGTCGTCGAAATAGGCAGGAACGGTGATTACTACACCATCCGGCACGCCGCCCAGCGCGGCTTCAGCACGCACCGCGAGTGCAGAGAGGATATCGGCAGAAACCTGAATCGGGTTTTTATTGCCCGCCGCCGTTTGCAATACAGGCAAGCCGTTGTCACTGGCCTGAAAATAATACGGCAAATGGGGATAACGTTTCTGAATATCGGCCAGCGAACGGCCCATCAGTCGCTTGACGGAACTGACAGTGTTGGCGGGATCGTTTACCGCCTGCGCCAGTGCTGCCCAGCCGACATCGATACTTTCGGCATCGTAGCGCACCACCGATGGCAGCAGTTCGCGTCCTTCGGTATCCGCCAGCGGCTGTGCTTTGCCGCTGCGCACCGTTGCCACTAGCGAATTTGTGGTGCCGAGATCAATACCCACAGCAAGACGGCGCTGGTGTAGTGCTGCGCTGAAGCCAGGTTTACTAATTTGTAATAGGGCCATATTGAGCTTCCATCAATTTGCTGTCTGTGCCACGGTTGCACCGACGAAATAAAAAACGTTATTTGATTATATGCATCATTGCGCAGATTAGCAGTCCAGCAGTTGTTCTTCGAGTTGTTCCAGCTGCTGTTGCAGCTTATTCAAAAAGCGGAGTTTACGCACCGTATCTGCCACCGCCGACCACGATGTCTGCGCCAGTTCGGACTGCATCTGCGCCATGCGTTGCCGTGTCATGGCGGTTAATTGGTTGGCAAAATCGGCCAGTACAGCATCAGCCTGTTCCTGATGTGAAATCGCATCCAACTGCTCGCGAAGTTCCAGTTGCTCCATCAGAAAGGCAGCGTCGAACATCGTGTGTTGCTCGTTACACGGATCAAAACCGTGCAGCGATAACATATATTCTGCGCGTTTCAGCGGATGTTTCAGCGATTGGTAAGCATCATTCACCATTGCCGCCTGCTGCACAGCTAGAAGACGCTTCCGTTCGGGCTGCGTGGCAAAAAGATCGGGATGGAACTGGCGTTGCAGTTCCTGATAACTAGAAAGGAGCAGACTGCCATCCACATCGTAGTGAATCGGCAGCCCGAATAACGTAAAGTAATCCATAGTGCGCTCGGATATTCTGGTGCTAACGGGTAGCCCGCCCTGCGCCAATAAGTCACGAGCATGCTCCCCCGTTAACATGGACAAAGCGAATCAGACCGTAAAGCTTTCGCCGCAGCCGCATTCGCCGTTAACGTTGGGATTATTGAACTTGAATCCTTCGTTCAGACCGTCTTTGACGAAATCCAACTGTGTGCCATCGAGATAAACCAGGCTTTTGCCATCGATGATGACCTTTACCCCTTTATCCTCAAACACCACATCATCATCGTTAAGGTCATCAACAAACTCAAGCACATAAGCCATGCCAGAACAACCTGACGTCCGCACACCCAAGCGCAGACCGACGCCTTTGCCTCGATTTTCCATAAAAGCGCTGACACGTTGTGCTGCGCTATCGCTAAGAGAAATAGCCATACAATAACCTCAATATAGTTAGCACGCCTTCTGCCCAATGAATTCACGCCGGGCAGCACGGTTCACTGATAGATTATTTCGCTGTGCGTTTGCTTTTATAATCCGCGATCGCTGCTTTGATCGCATCTTCCACCAGAATAGAACAGTGAATTTTCACCGGAGGCAGTTCCAGTTCCTCAACGATCTGGGTGTTCTTGATCGCTTCAGCTTCGTCCAGAGACTTGCCTTTCACCCATTCAGTGATCAGCGAACTGGAAGCAATGGCGGAGCCACAACCGTAGGTTTTGAAACGTGCGTCTTCGATAATGCCGTCGTCACTGACTTTGATCTGTAATTTCATTACGTCGCCACACGCCGGTGCACCCACCATGCCGCTGCCAATCGCAGGATCGGCGTTGTCAAAGGAGCCAACATTGCGCGGATTTTCGTAATGATCGATAACTTTTTCGCTATATGCCATGATTAACGTTCTCCATGCTGCGAATTAATGATGAGCCCATTCGATGGTGGTTAGATCCACGCCATGCTTGAACATCTCCCACAGAGGGGAGAGATTACGCAGACGTCCGATGGATTTCTGGATCAAATCGATGGTGTAGTCGATCTCTTCCTCGGTAATAAAACGGCCGAAAGAAAAGCGGATCGAGCTGTGCGCCAATTCATCATTCATGCCCAGAGCACGCAACACATAGGATGGCTCAAGGCTCGCAGAGGTACAGGCAGAACCGGAGGAGACAGCTATGTCTTTCAGCGCCATGATCAGGGATTCACCCTCAACATAGTTAAAGCTGACGTTCAGAATATTCGGCGCGCCCTGCTCTATGTCACCGTTAAGGTACACTTCTTCAATATCCTTGATACCGTCCCACAAGCGATGACGCAGTGCGCTCAGGCGAGCGACTTCTGCCACCATCTCTTCTTTGGCGATACGATACGCTTCGCCCATGCCGACGATCTGGTGCACTGGCAAGGTGCCGGAACGCATACCGCGCTCGTGACCGCCGCCGTGCATTTGCGCTTCAATACGGATACGGGGTTTACGACGCACATATAGCGCGCCAATGCCTTTCGGGCCATAGATTTTATGACCAGAGAAAGACATTAAATCGACTTTGATCTTGCTTAGATCAATAGGTAGTTTTCCCACGCTCTGCGTGGCATCAACGTGGAACACGATACCACGGCTGCGGCACATCTCGCCGATAGCGGCAATGTCTTGTACCACACCGATTTCGTTGTTCACGTGCATGATGGAAACCACAATGGTGTCTTCACGCATTGCCGCTTCGAGTTCGTACAGGTAAATAATGCCGTCACTCTGCGGCGCGAGGTAAGTGACCTCAAAGCCTTCACGCTCTAACTGACGGCAGGTATCCAGCACGGCCTTATGTTCGGTCTTACTGGTAATGATGTGCTTGCCTTTCTTCTGATAGAAGTTGGCGGCACCTTTGATAGCCAGGTTATCGGCTTCGGTCGCGCCGGACGTGAACACAATTTCACGCGGATCGGCACCCACCAGATCGGCGATTTGGTTGCGCGCGATATCCACTGCCTCTTCCGCCTGCCAACCAAAGCGATGAGAACGGGAGGCCGAGTTGCCAAACGTACCGTCTAGGGTCAAAAACTGCATCATTTTTTCAGCCACACGTGGGTCAACCGGTGTCGTGGCTGAATAGTCTAGATAAATGGGTAACTTCATTACTCATAAACTCCATACATCACTTCAAAACGTACAATGCGTTTTATTTTATTATCCCTGCGAGGATGAACTATTAGGTACATCCCTTGGCGATACGATGAATGTCAACATCCTGACGATCCGCTACGTCCAACACTTCCTGACTATTCACCAGTTCGTCCAGCCTGATATTTTTCAAGAAATCGGTGATACGGTCGCTGAGATCGCGCCACAGAGCCTGTGCGATCAGGAAGCGATCGCCACCCTGGTAGCCTTCATGCCTCTGGTAACGGGTCGCATCGACGGATTCGTCTACGGCAGAGATAACGGCACCAAGGACGATTTCATTGGAGTTTTGCCCAGCAGGTAACCACAGCCAGGCCCACGGCCGCTGGTTACCTGCTGTTTTGCGCAAGCGAGAGAATAGTTGTTCCAGATACGACAGCGATATTCCCTGCCGCTCGGAAATATTAGCCAAAGGAACCAGCCCTTCTTTGGAGTGCAGCGCTACATCAATCATGGCGGTAACGGCATAACGGCCTTTTGATGTCAGTCTCATAATAGTGGCACCTGTAGATAAAACAGCTTATTATCGAATAGTGTTTTAGTCAACTAATTAACCGAGTAATTGACTAAAGTATTTCTTTGTTACTTTTTTACTCCTGACCGTCATGCCGGTTTTTGTACCGAGCTTAAAATGCTGCGCAGAATAGCCAACTCCTGCTCTTCTGAGCGGACGCGGATAAATAAACGGCGCAGCTTGTGTGTGCATCACCTTATCCTGATAAGCCTTACGAATAAAACCGGTGTAGTGCAGCGTTTCTTCCAAATGGGTATAGAAGCGTTACAGATCGTCAACCATCGGGTAAGGTTCTTCCGCAATCTGCGGTGCTTCCTGCGCCTGAAAATCTAGATGCGCAACACGAACTTCATAAGTGATCAGTTGTTACTGCCATCGCTAGATTCAACAAACTGTACTCGGGATTGGCGGGAATGCAGAGGTGATAGTGGCATTTTGCAGTTCATAGTTGGTCAACCTCACGCGTTCGCGGCCAAACACCAGCGCCACCGGCGCGTGCTGCGCTTCATGCGTACTGCGTACTCCACACTTGCGCGGTTTGAGCATCGGCCAAGGCAATGAACGGGAACGTGCGCTGGTGCCAACCATCATTTTGCAGCCAACCAGCGCTCCATCCAATGTATGGACCAGCGTAGCGTTACCAATAATACCGCTGGCACTGGTGGCCAGTGCGATCGTCTGTGAATCAGGTTTTATCAGTGGATTCACCAGATAGAGGTTCTTTAACCCCATGATTTTCATCGCTCTGGCGGTAGATCCCATGTTGCCCGTGTGCGAGGTTTCCACCAGAACGATACGAATATTCTCTAACTTTCTTGACTCAGTAGCAAGAAAGAAGAAAAAAAGTAAAAAACAAGATTAGTGTATCACAGACTTCGCTATTTTCTTTTTCCCCTGCTATACTGTGCCTCGCTTTTTGTTCTTTAACATCCTAGTGGATGATACCATGCATCCGATGCTTAACATCGCTGTGCGCGCTGCGCGCAAGGGCGGTAATTTAATTGCCAAGAATGATGAAAGCCCTGACGCCGTTGAAGCGAGCCAAAAAGGCACCAATAACTTTGTTACCAAAGTTCACCGCGATGCCGAACGCCTAATTATTGAGGTGATTCGCAAATCCTACCCCCAGCATACCATTATTGGTGAAGAGTGCGGCGAAATAGTCGGTGAAGACGACACAGTGCAATGGATTATCGATCCGCTGGATGGCATCACCAACTTCGTTAAACATCTCCCCCATTTTGCTGTTTCCATTGCCGTGAGCATTAAAGGCCGCCCTGAAGTCGCCGTGGTTTACGATCCAATGCGCAATGAGTTGTTTACTGCCACGCGCGGTCAGGGCGCACAGCTGAACGGCTATCGTCTGCGCAGTGGCAATGCGCGCGATCTGGAAGGCACAATTCTGGCGACCAGCTTCCCTTTCAAGCAGAAACAGCACGCGGCCCCTTACATCAATATGGTGTCAGCCCTGTTTACCAGCTGCGCTGACTTCCGTTGCACCGGTTCTGCCGCGCTGGATCTGGCCTATGTGGCTGCCGGCCGCGTAGACGGTTTCTTCGAGATTGGCCTGAAGCCCTGGGATTTCGCCGGTGGTGAGATGCTGGTGCGTGAAGCAGGCGGTATCGTGACTGACTTCGTTGGCGGCCAAAACTATCTCGCTTCTGGCAATTTGGTGGCGGGCAACCCGCGCGTGGTGAAGTCTATTCTGGCAGCCATTCGTGAACAACTTAGCGAAGCCCTGAAACGCTAAGGCAGTCTTTTGTCCCGTTCGCCGTTGGTGGGCAGGGCAACATCTGATATTTTTCCTTACATTGCGTTCCTGTTAAGTTTTATCGTATGGTAATACGATAATGCATTATCAAATGCATTACATCTATCTAATTTGTATTAAGAGAGGCCTAATTCATCAGGAGAGGTGGTAACGGGATGACACCATGTTTAAGAAATCCATCAACTCGCTATTTTCACCGCACTCCCTGCCACATCGCTTTCCAGCCACGCCACACAATATCCTTTAACTGTCAGCGACATGGCTGGAAATACTTTTACACTGCAACAAGAGCCAGAAGCATCTGGTGCTGCAAGACTGGCGCAATATTATAGCACTGGCGTTGCTGAATCGCGACGACCCGTTCCAGCCTTTAGTGACGTGGAACAACCTGCCAAAAAAAACAGAATACCGCTACCTGGAACCTGTTAAAGGGCAAATGGCCGGACGCAGAAAACATCTTTAAATATGGGTTTTAGTGACAAATTCGATATCGAACTGGAAAGCGTGTTGGTGAAAAAACTTGATTTGATGGTGGAGCAACTGCATGCCAATGCTTCACTGGAAGGCAATGGCGTCGTTAACAAGCTAAACGAACTGCACATTCCATTGCTATTTGTCGATTATGAAATCAATCCGGCCAAGAACACTGCAGACAGCATCGACCTGCTCGGCAAGGTGCTTAATCGTGAAGAGAACGCCAAAGACTATACCGACTTCTACCGTCAGCACGCCGCAGACATTCAGCAAAAACCGCCGCGATTACCTCCGAAATCGTGCGTGTTTATCGAGTTTATCGCGGGTAACAGCGATGCCTGCTGCTTTAGCCATAAGGATAACGGCTGTGGCGGTTTACTGAGAGCGGTTGGGGTAATCAATATCGTTGCTGAAGCCGATGTTCTGTTAAGCTGTCCGGGTATCGATCAGGCTCCGCCATTAAGGCTGGTCAGGTTTATGGGGTGTATATCACCACTTCTATAACCATCCGTATAACATTTTGTCGGCATGGGAATATCTGGCGAAAATTGCCTGTCCTAGACACACCATTTATTTTCAGTCAAAAATTGGCCAAGTAGTCGATGAGTACAATCACTGACATCAGCCGCCAAAAGGCGGCTGATTCAGATATCCTCCTTTATTATCAAGATATTCTGCGCTATCGGTTGCTGATCATGCTGTTGCTGGTCGCCGCCATCGTAGTTTCCTTGCTGTTGGATTTCACCATGGGTCATTCTGGCTTTCACTCGATGTGCTCTGGCAAACGCTGACCAACCCCGCGCAGGCCAATGCCGGCACGTGGTTATTGTGTGGGATATTCGCCTGCCCTACGCGCTGATGGCGCTAATCGTCGGATTGACCTTAGGGTTGGCAGGCGCAGAGATGCAAACCATCCTGTGAATAACCCGTTAGCCAGCTCGTTTACTCTGGGCGTCTCTTCAGCCGCTGCCTTCGGTGCAGCTTTGGCGATTGTTCTGAGGGTTGGTATTCCCCGAATTCCAGCTCAGTGATTTATCTCAGCCAATTTCTTTCTCTTTACGCTGGTGGCCGCATTTTTACTTGATGGCATTACTCGCTGGACCAACGTCGCGACCTCAGACGTGGTCCTGTTCGGTATCGCGCTAGTGTTCACATTCAATGCTCTGGTATCGATGCTACAATTCATCGCCAATGAAGATACCTTGCAAAAGGGCTACCATTCTAGACCATGTGCAGCTTAGCGCGCGCTTCATGGGAAAAGCTGGGTTGTACTTGTACTATTGTTGGCGCTGGTGGTATTAATGCCGCTGTCGTTTATGAGCTCATTGAATCTCACCGCCTTGCGTCTCGGGGAAGATCGCGCCACCAGTTTTGGCATTAACGTGCGCCGTTTACGTCTGGCGACGCTGCTACGCATCAGTATTCTCTCGGCGCTGTCGGTGGAGTTTGTTGGTCTGATCGGTTTTATTGGTCTGTTTGCGCCACATATTACCCGCATAGTATTCGGCGAAGATCACCGCTTTTATCTGCCCGCCAGCACCCTGATTGGTGCACTAGTGTTATAGCTGGCGTCGGTGGCGTCTAGAAACCTGATCCCCGGCATGATTATTCCTGTTGGGATCGTAACATCTCTGGTTGGGGTTGCCCTTTCCTGAATATTATTCTGCTCCACCGAGGGAATATATGAACCAGACACTGTCGAACGCCGGTTTGCTCATCTCCCGTTTCAAAGCCGGTTATCCGAAACAACAAATCATTCACAATCTCAATGTGCTGCTATTGCCGCGCGGTAAAATCACGCGGTACTGATTGTGGCCCCAACGATAGCGGTAAATCAACGCTGCTGCACGCGCTGGCTGGACTAGGCAACGCCAATGGTGAACTGCATCTGGACGACACCGAACTGATGTAATTGCTGTTCGCTAAGCGTGCCGAACAAGGTGGTTTATCTGCCACAATTTTTGCCTGCAGGTGTGCATTTGCACATGCTGGAGTCGATCATAGTGGCACAGCAGGCTTCCGGCGGTTTGAGCTCGCGCGAGAAAGAGAATGAAATGTTGACACTGCTAGGCCAACTCGGTATTGAACATCTGGCGATGAGCTATATGGACAAACTCTCCAGTGGCCAAAAATAGCTAATATGGCTGGCGGAATCGCTGATTCGCCAACCTTCACTGCTATTACTTGGATGAACAGTTAAACGCGCTGGATCTCAATTACCAGTTCCACGTGATGGATTTGATGCATAAAGAGACGCGTAAGCGCAATATAGTCACGCTGGTGGTGGTGCACGACATCAATATCGCCCTGTGCCACGGCAACCATGTGTTGATGCTGAAAACGGTGAGCTGATTGACAACGGCGCGCCTGTCGAGATGATCAGCGCTGCGCTGACAGTCTGGCATAGGTGTATGGCGTACGCGAGCGCATTGAGCGCTGTTCGCAGGGCATACCGTAAGTGATGATTAATGGATTGGTTTCTGAACCAACGATTTGATTGCTAGCGCATTTAATTACCTATGAAATCCCGCATTAATACGGGCTTTTTATAGGTAATTATTTCTACTGCGATGGTAGCGTTACCCAATATCCCGGTTGATACGGCAGCGGCAAGAACTTCTCATGAAAGGTTCTGAACATCGCGTCCAGATCAATATTATTAAACAGATCCTGATGCAGCCATTTCGCCATTTTCTGAATCGCAACAAACTGATACGGGCTATTGTAGAACTGATGCCAGATAGCGTGCGCATTGCCGTTGGTCGCCACCGGTAAGGTTTTGAACGCAGAACGCTACATCAACGCAGCCAGACGTTTAGTGGCTTCCGCCGTGTCCGCCCCTTACCCCAACGCTAACCCACTTGTTCGCCGTGTTGTAGTTCTTCCACTTAGCCCCATGATAATCACCAAATCCGGACGAGCACTGATGATAAATTCCGGATTCAAAGTGGCAAAGGTGCCGGGGATCGCCGTTTTGGCAATATTGCTCCCACCGGCGACTTTCACCATTTTGCCAAAGTTTCATTACCAAATGACATGCAGCACTCATCATTCAGGATGGTTATTTCCCTCCCGAACAGCGCGCGATGAGGTGTTTGAACGGGTGCGAGCTAGCGGGGCGCGTATCGTTAGGGTGGCGATGGGCTCCGCCAGGAGATACTGATGTGTGATTGTCGCCGTTACCATCCGCAGATGCTTTATATGGGCGTTGGAGGAATTTACGACATCTTAATCGGGCACGTAAAACGCGCGCCTCTGGCATGGCAACGTATGTGGTTGGAATGGCTCTACCGGCTGTTGAGCCAACCCAGCCGCATTACTTACCAGATTAAGTTATTAAAATTCCTCGCCTACTATACTTCAGTGGTCGCCTGTAACGGCGTTCCTCTCTGCTGAGCGATCGGTATTGGTTATGATAATTAGCTATTAAAACAAAATTATCATTCTTATTTGATTTTAAATGATTATTTGCTAATCAGGTAAAATGCATAAGGATATGCTGCCTAAAATGTGCGAACCCGCTCAATAGCGGAATGGGCACGATAAAATCCGGTATAAAACCGGGAGAAAAACACAACATTTAAGACTGAGGATCTATGGAAAACGAGGAAACGCAAGGCAAGCTCCACCGTGGGCTTGAGGCACGACATATTGAGTTGATCGCGCTTGGCGGAACGATTTGTATTGGGTTGTTTATGGGCGCGGCGAGCGAATTGAAGTTGGCCTCGGCCCTTCTGTACTGCTTGCGTATATCGTTGCTGGGATATTCGTTTTCTTTATCATGCGCTCAATGGGCGAAATGCTCTATATGGAACCGGTTACCGGCTCCTTTGCTGTGTATGCACATAAATACATGAGCCCGTTTTTTTGGCTATCTCACCGCGTGGGGTTACTGGTTTATATGGATGGCGGTTGGGATTTCCGAAATCACTGCCATAGGCGTTTACGTGCAATACTGGTTCCCGGAACTGCCGCAGCGGATCCCCGCCCCGCTATTGTGTGCGTGGCGCTGGTGGCGATAGCCAACCTGGTCGCTGTGCGTTTGTACTGTGAAATAGAGTTCTGATTTGCCATGATTAAAATCACCACCATTATTGTGATGATTGTCTTTGGTGTTGGCATTATCTTTTTGGTATTAGTAACCACGGTCAGGCGACCGGCTTTGCCAATTTGACCGATCACGGCGGCTTCCTGGCAGGTGGATGGAAAGAGCTGTTGTTTGCGCTGTGTCTGGTGGTGGCCTCTTATCAGGGCGTTGAGCTGGTTGGGATCACTGCTGGTGAAGCCAAGAACCCCAAAATTGCCCTGCAGCGCGCGATTAATAACATCTTGTGGCGTATTCTGATTTTTTATTTGAGTGCCATTTTTATCATCGTTATCATTTTCCCATGGAATAAAATTGGCACTGCCGGCAGCCCGTTTGTGTTGACCTTTGCCAAAATCGGGATTACCGCTGCAGAACGGGTATCATCTACTTTGTAGTGCTGACCGCTGCGCTTTCTAGCTGTAACAGCGGGATGTACAGTTGTGGCCATATGCTTTATTCACTGGCAAACAAGCGTCAGCTACCGGCCTGAATAAGCAAAGTCACGGCTAGCGGCGTGCCTGCGCCAGATGTTGCCGTTTCTATTTTTTGTCTGCTGCTAGGTTCGGCGTTAAAATACATTATTCCCAACCAGGAATAAGTGTTCGTCTATGTCTACAGCGCTAGCCTGCTGCCAGGCAGCATGGTGCCGTGGTTTGTGGTTACTGATAAGCCAAATACGTTTTCGCCAGCAGCATTAGGTCTAACCTCCAAAACAGGAGGGTTTATACTGTGATTAATTTATTGAATGATTTATCGGAAAAACGAGATCAATGATTTCTGCGAACTGACGATATTTGAAAGTGGCATAACGTTGTAAAACCTCCCGCTTTTAATTAAATTAAAAGTCGTTCCATTTATTTTATTTAATGGCGGCTTTTTATTTATTTTACTACTCCTTTCCCCAAGGAACATCGCATGACGAGCTATTGCTTTGTTCAGGCAGTGGTGTGGCGATTGCCTTCCTGATAGGATCACTATATTTTTACCGTGACGATCGCAAATTTAAACTACAACTTTCCTTCTAAAGCGCTATCATCGGTATCCATTTTTTGATGGGGCAAATGTCGCTGGCGTCAGTGTACTGCTGGCATCAAAATTATCGTGTGGGGTATCCGGTAATGGTGCTCAGCCAACCGGAATCGGTAACTTGTGGAGCCACGGCGGTTTCTTCAGTAACGGTGTTGTGGGCATGTTCCTGTCGTTGCAACTGGTGATGTTTGCCTACGGCGGTATCGAAATCATTGGTATCACCGCCGGTGAAGCCAAAGATCTGCATAAATCCATTCCGCGCGCTATTAACTTGGTGCCGTGGCGTATCCTGGTGTTCTACGTGAGTACGCTGTTTGTCATCATGTAGATTTATTATCCCTAGAGTCTTAGGTGGGCACCAACGGCAGTCCGTTTGTGTTGACCTTCAAACATCTTTTATTCTCTAGACATAGCTAATAAAAAAGCCGACGGCATAGGGTCGGCTTTTTGTCGCGCAAAAGGGTGAAATTACAGCTTGTCGGCGTTTTCCGTCAGGTATTTGGCAACGCCATCTGGCGATGCGTCCATACCGGATTTGCCTTTTTCCCACTGTGCCGGGCACACTTCGCCCTGCTCTTCGTGGAATTGCAGGGCGTCAACTATGCGTAGCATTTCATCAACGTTACGGCCAAGCGGCAGATCGTTGACAACCTGATGTCGTACCACGCCTTCTTTGTCAACAAGGAAAGAGCCGCGCAGTGCCACCCCTGCATCCGGGTGCTCAATGCCGTAGGTTTTCTGGATTTCACGTTTCACATCGGCAACCATGGCGTATTGTACCGGGCCGATACCGCCGCTTTTCACCGGCGTGTTTCGCCAGGCGTTATGAACGAATTCGGAGTCAAAAGAAACGCCAACCACTTCTACGCCGCGATCTTGAAACTCTTTATAGCGGTGGTCAAAAGCGATCAGTTCTGACGGGCAGACGAAGGTAAAGTCCATCGGCCAAAAGAAAATCACTGCCGCTTTACCGCTGATGTGCTTTTTCAGATTGAAGTTTTCAACGATTTCGCCACTGCCTAATACGGCAGCAGCGGTGAAGTCAGGGGCTTGACGTGTTACCAGGACCATAATAATAACTCCTGTAAAAGTGATTAAAAGGACAAATATGAAAAAACAACAGGCAGTATAGGGTTTATTTCCTCATGAATACAGATTAACAGATCGATTGATGAGATAGGCTTTGTCTATTTAGCTGATTGGTCATACCCTGCATAAATCGACAGCGTTACAGTTGTTGCAAACGAGTCTGTTCCATCATACGTGGATAGAAACACCAAAAATAGTCTTCAAAGGCGGTGTAGTGGCACTCGATATCGTCAAATGATGTTAATGTCGCCAACCGTGGGCGATGTATCGCCATGCATTGCAGCATATCGGCAATAAATGGCAGCTCGGCGTAGCGCTCTATCCAGCGTTCACGCCACAGATAGTGATTCAGGTTTTGAAAGCGTTCCGGCGTGTTTGCTAGATGCGGCTCTATCTGGGCGCGCGCGGTATCGACAAACACTTATAGCGATTGCTGCTGACGCGTGCGCATTCCAGTGACGGGCAAAAATGCTCCCCACAGCATGTTAAGCGTAATGGGCGCCACGCGGCGGTAATCGGCGCTGAAATGGGCGGCGACTTTTACTTTGGCCTGACTGTCCGTTAACACATCAATGCGGCGGTGCAGGCGGATACCTGACACCACATCATCGCTAAAGCCTTGTTGCGGCGGGGTTACCGCGCACAAAGTCTGCCATCAGGTTGCTGAGGAGCAAACTGTCGGCTAGCGTGGCCAAGCGAAGATAAGCAAGAAAATTTATTCTGCCAGTTTACAATCAATTTCGGGCATTGTTTGCTTATTTGTTGCAGCCGCGTGCTTACGGCTCTAGAATAGGGCACGTTTTTACCTGTTCCTGTAGAACACTCTTTTATAAATAGCGCAACAAAGTGAATAGCCATGCGAGTTTCTGATTTTTCGTTTGCACTTCCCGAAGCGCTGATTGCGCACTATCCGCAGGTGCGGCGTGGCGGTTGCCGATTGTTGTCGCTGGACCGGATCAACTTGGAGCCATGATCCGTGATGTTTTCACCGAACTGCTGGATAAGCTAGTTGGTACCGGGAGATCTGCTGGTGTTTAACAATACGCGCGTCATTCCTGCTCGTTTGTTTTGTCAAAAGCCCAGAGCACTGGTAAGATTTGAAATGCTGGTTGAGCGCCTGCTAGATACGCAGCGTATGCTGGCCCACATCAAAGCCTCTAAGGCGCCCAAAACCGGGAACGGAATTGTTGCTGGGAAAAGAACGGCAATGTCAAAGCGGTGATGGCTCAGCGCCACGATACGCTGCTTGAGCTGCACTTTGATGATACGCGCGATGTGCTGATAATATTAAACGACATCGGCCATATGCCGCTGCCACCTTATATTGACCGACCGGATGAAGACGCCGATCGTAAACTATATCAAACGGTGTATAACCAGCGCCCGTGGCGGTTGCCGCCCAGACGGTGGCCTACATTTTGCCGAGCCCATGTTGGCTGCATTGCGCGAAAAAGGGTTGAAATGGCGTTTTTACCCTGCACGTCAGCGTAGGCACTTTGCAGTCCGTACGGGTTGGAACCATCAAAGATCACGTCATGCCTGCGGAGTATACTAAAGTGCTGCAGGAGGTGGTCGATGCTGTGCTGGCGTGTAAAGCGCGCGGTAATTACGTGATCGCCGTTGGCAGCACGTCGGTGCGTTTATTGAAACGTGCGACGCAGGCGGCGCAAGATGCTCTGATTGCCCCTTTCTTCTATGATACCCGCATTTTTATCTATCCCTGCTATCGTTATCGCGTGATCGACGCGCTGGTGACCAACTTCCAGCTGCCGGAATCAACGCTGATCATGCTGGTGTCTGCGTTTGCGGGCTATCAGCACACCATGGTGGCTTACCCGTGCGGCAGTGAATGAGCAGTATCGCTTTTCAGTTACGGCGATGCCATGTTTATTACGCGTAATCCTGCGGCTGAAGCAGAGCACATCGCCAGTGTGGCGGACAATGACGCTTAAGTTTTTGGAAAAACGCATAATATAATAGAGCCACAGAGCGCAATCTGTTGACATGTTGACTGACTTACCAATAATAACATCGGACTGTTTTCCAGTGTAAGTTGTTTGTCAAAAAGATACGACAATAATTAATGCTTTTTTATCAATTTCCTATGACTGATAAATAAGGTTGTTCGTCACCTGACGCATCGCTCTGTGTTAAAAACATGACAATACCGATAAAGAGGTGGCGTACTTATTGACCATCTCAAGCTTCTGCCAACCTCCAAGCTCTTTTATCGTTATCAATAATGGCGTACCGTTCTGTACGTGACAGCTTGCCTATGTGTGCCGCAAGTCGTGAAAACGAAAGTCAGTGATCCCAGATAGGTTCAGCGCACTAGAAAAGTCGTCACGACTTATTTATTTAAATTATTTGCTTGCAATCAAAGGAAAACACATAATCGCAGTCTTTGCTGCACTCCGTGATCACACGCATTGCCTCATCGTTTAGCGTGTATTATCACACTGATATAGGCTACGTTATCGGAGGTGATATGCTTACCTCAACAATACGACAGGTGAGTAAATGGCAAAACATTTCACGGCAGAACTTAAGCTCGAAGCAGCAAAGCTGGTTGTCGACACGGCTATGCCTACGTTAAAGGCCGCAAAGGCGGTTAATGTCAGCCATTCGGCTATCATTCTCTGGGTTAATAAGCTGCGAGTTAAGCGCCAAGGGAAAACGCCCGCCGGGCTTCCTCTGAAGCCTGAACAGCTAGAGCTGTGTGAGATGAAGAAAAAAGTCCAGCGTCTTGAAATGGAGAATGAAATCCTAAAAAAGACTACGGCTCTCTTAATATTGGAGTCACCCAACGGTTCACGAGCGCGTGCTTTATCACTGAGCTCCACCCATATTCCAACAACGCGCTGACTCGCGCTTCACGCTCGTGACGCGCAACTCCAGCTATCTCAAAGCGGCACGGCAATATTGTTCTGCACATTACGCGCATGCAGCAGATTGAAGTGCTTAAAAATTATGCTGATGCGCTGCAGATGCTGGTGCAACACCCGTGGAGAGAGTAAGCTAATCTCTTCAACCATCCACCACAATCCAGCTCTATGAGGGACGTTCCAAGAGGTTAAGACAGACACCGCAGCATGGAGCTTTACCCGCCTACGCCTTAGGAAGCGTCAGCAACACATCATCCAACACCGACGATCGCACCCTGGATAACGTTTTTCATGTGTTCGATGACAATCATGCCTGCTGGCTCGCCACCGGGATCAGCGAACCGTTATAGCACTGCGCAATAAAATCGGCGGTAGCTTTGGATATCAGATCGGTAGCCAGCAATTTTTAATGCGCGGATCGTTTTGCAGGGCGAGCGTCGTCACCAATATGTTGGCATACGAGTTATACTCTGCGCGTTCTAACCCCAGCGCATCTTTGGCTGGAATCAGCCCCACTTACAGCGCATAGTTGCCTTTGATCACCGACAGATCGACATTGTCCAGCGAGCGTGGAATCTGTGTCGCTTCCACTTTCTTGATTTTCAGCTTATTCGAGTTTTCCGCAATATCTTTCGGTGTTTCCTGATCTTTGCTGGATCGCTGTAGCCTGATTTCAGCTTAACCAGCCCCTGACACTATGATAAATACAGTGCATGGCTGAGGTTGGCGACATTGCTCGGTACGGCCAGCGTGCCGCCTTACGGCACCTCGCTAAAGCTTTATTGCCATGCGACAGCAGCTCGCTGGCGTTTATACAGCAGGTTAGTTCGATCACTTTCAAGGCGTTCTGTAGATTAATTTTCTGCCACCTGCGCCAAGTTCTCACTGCGGAGAACGGGATCGGCAGCTACGCGCAGCGTTTGCGACGTGGAGGCAGAGAAGGTCACGCCATGACGGTTATCAGCAATACCGTGATACGCGTCAAACTACGGCGAAATGCATTCACACTCGCACTACATACTCTCACACTGATAGCCTTTATGGCGGCCTCCAGCGTGCTGGCTGTATCAGCACGATTTGGGATTTTCCACGACGCTGCTTATTACTATTATATTCGCTGCCTATGCCCTTTTCCCTGCTGTACACTCTGTTGATCGCAAGTCGGCTTTCCGATCACGTAGAGCGACGTCCAATGATTGCTGCGGCGTTACTGCTTAACATCGCCGCTATATTCTGTTTTCTCTTTACATCGAATCCTTATGAGCTTGTCATTGCGCGCATCGTGCAAGGCTTCGCGAGCGGACTGGTAACCGCTACGGTGGGTGCCGCTCTGCTGGATGTGCATCCCAAACGCAGATCGCTGGTCAATAGCATTGTACCACTACGGTATGGCCGCCGGTGCGATGTTGAGCTATGCCCTGCTGGCGTATTCGCTGGCACTACTTCACAGCGACTATTTGCTACTCGGCGTATTTGTGCTGCTGTTAATCGGTCTGGCATGTACATCGGAAACCAGACTGTTCCGCACAGCAACCCTGGTGGGCCAAGCCTACGTCACAGTGTTACCGTGTCACAGCAGGCCAGAACGGCATTTTGGCATATGTTGCCTGGCAACATTGCGGTGTGAATGGTGGATCTTTCTATCTCTCTCTGATTCCTCGTTGTTGGCGCAAAATATGCCGGCTATATTCCCCTGGCTAAGCGGAATATCCGTCGAAGCCCTGACGCTAAGCGGTGTTGTGGCGATTCTTCTGGCACGGCGCACTGACGAGACACCAACACTGCGCTCTGGCGCACTCATGCCTGATAGTAGGCATGACGCTGATGTTGTTCGCCGTCCATCGCACCATCACCAGCTGGCTACTAGCGGGACATGGCATTTCTCGGCGCGTTACGCAGCGTACTTCCGTTGCAAAGCCGCACGAACGAACAGGCCTCACTGCCGTGTTCCGATCAAATCATCCAATAAATTAATCACAGTATAAACCCTCCTGTTTTGGATGTGGAGATACAGTGGCTACAGTTGATGTAAGATGTTCGTTTTGTGAACAGACAGTCTCTGTAAAAAAAACACAGTT
>JBPETC010000025.1:19855-21340 GCA_051710325.1 Symbiopectobacterium sp. | reverse complement strand
AAATCTGCACGCTGTGCAACCGATTGAAACGCCTCAATCGTAATCCGAAATGCACGATAGGCTTATCGGTACTTACATCAAACGTGAGTATTACGTTTGATGATGTATTAGGTTATTGAATGAATGAGCCGATAAACTCCAATCCGCCCATATAAGGGCGCAGTACATCAGGAATGGCAATATGCCCGTCCGCCTGCTGATAGTTTTCCAGCACGGCAACCAGTGTACGCCCAACCGCCAGACCGGAACCATTCAGCGTATGCACCAAACGCGTTTTCTTGTCGCTCTTGCTGCGGTAGCGCACTTGCATGCGTCGAGCCTGGAAATCCCCCGTGTTGGAGCAAGAAGAGATTTCACGGTAGGTATTCTGTGCTGGCAGCCACACTTCTAGATCGTAGATTTTGGTTGAGCCAAAACCCATGTCACCGGTACACAGCAGCACCTTGCGATAAGGCAATTGCAGCAGTTGCAACACGGTTTCCGCATGCGTCGTCAGCGTTTCCAGCGCATCCATGGAGTCTTCTGGGCGCACAATCTGCACCAACTCCACTTTGTCAAACTGGTGCATACGGATCAGTCCACGAGTATCACGACCGTAGGAACCTGCTTCAGAACGGAAACACGGGGTGTGCGCCGTCATTTTGATCGGCAGTCTTTCTTCGTCCAGAACTTCATTACGCACCAGATTGGTCAACGGCACTTCCGCCGTCGGGATCAGCGCATAATTGCTGATTTCCGCTTTTTCATTAAACGGTTTAGCGTGGAACAGGTCTTCACCAAACTTAGGCAACTGGCCGGTACCGTACAGAGTAGCGTGGTTAACCAGGTAAGGCACGTATGCTTCCTGATAACCGTGCTGTTCGGTATGCAGATCTAGCATAAATTGTGACAGTGCGCGGTGCAGGCGAGCAATCTGTCCTTTCATGACAACGAAACGCGCACCGGTCAATTTAACACCGGCAGCAAAATCGACGCCTTTCGCCAGTTCGCCTAAATCAACGTGATCGCGCACCGGGAAATCAAACTGACGTGGCTTACCCCAGCGGCTGATTTCTTGGTTATCGTGCTCGTCTTTGCCCAATGGCACAGCGTCGTCCGGCATATTCGGAATGGTTAACGCTAGTTCACGAGTGGCATTTTGTAAGGCATCAAGCTTGGCCTTGGCCGCATCCAGCTTTTCACCCAGGATATTCACTTCGCGGCGCAACGGTTCAATATCTTCACCACGAGATTTAGCTGCACCGATCTCTTTCGATCGGGAGTTACGCTCTGCTTGCAGATTTTCCGTTTCTACTTGTAGCACTTTTCGGCGTGCTTCTTGTTGACGCAGCGTGTCTACATCCAGTTTAAAACCTCTGCGAGCCAGTAGCTTTTCGGCAACTGCGTCTAGCTCATTACGCAGTACATTAGGATCTAGCATACTAATCCTGTTTTAATTTTTTTGTGAAATTTACGTTGCGCGACACCCGTCGCGCGGTAGAAAAT
>JBPETC010000025.1:0-19755 GCA_051710325.1 Symbiopectobacterium sp. | reverse complement strand
AACCTTATAACCTTATAACCTTATAACCTTATAACCTTATAACCTTATAACCTTATAACCTTATAACCTTATAACCTTATAACCTTATAACCTTATAACCTTATAACCTTATAACCTTATAACCTTATAACCTTACCGCAACGCCTAGTTCAGCGGTAGCGTTTTATCGGGCTATTTTGATCCTGATCGCCTGAGGAATAGCGCGTTCCCTTTCTGCTGGCCACACGCGGGTGAAACAATCCTAGGCGGCGATCGCCACCTGCATTCCCCACGGATCGGCATTGTCTACATCTTCGGAGGCTATCGCCAACAGAGACGCCGTGCAACAATACAGCGGATCGCCACCGGCGGTAATAATGCGTGCATACCAGTACAATGCGGTATCAGGTGCAGAACCTCGCACTGATTTATGCAATGCAGAGATGAGGTCATAGTAGCGGTCGCCTTTGTTATCAAAGCGCCCGCTACGTTCGCCCGACACTTCTTGCAGCAGTTCGGGGTTAGCACCCGCTTGCCCTGCGCATCGACCTCGGCCATATCCGTCATCATTTCCAGACTGTTCAACGCGCGCCGCGCATCGCCATTCACCAGTTCCGCCAGCAATCGCTGCGTATCAGGAGGCAATACGATGTTCTACCCGCCAAACCCTCGTGCGGTATCGGTCATCGCCTACTTTAACACCTGTTCGATGTCTTCTTCGGTGAATGCCTTCAGTAAATAGACGCGCGCACGCGACAACAGCGCCAAATTAAACCCAAACGAAGGGTTTTCGATGCTTGCGTCTATGAAAGTGATGGTGCCGTCTTCAATGTGAGGCAGAAAGCATCCTGCTGACTCTTGTTGAAACGATGCATTTCATCTACGAATAGAATGGTGCGTCGCCCAGCACCGCGATTTTGTCGCGCACGCTCTATCGCTTCATGAATCTCTTTTATGTCGGAAAGAAAGGTCACGGCAGCGATTCGCTTCACGTCAGCTTATCCGTAGCGATCAATCAGTTCTGCCAGCGTGGTTTTTCCGGTGCCGGGCGGCCACATAAAATCATGGAGTGTAACTGCCCCGCCTTATCGCTCGCGGTAAGGGCTTACCCGCGCCTAGCAGATGCTGTTGATCGATATATTGCGTCAATGTAACATGGCGAATACGCGCGGCAAGTGGCTGAAAACTATTGTCCGAAAAATCTAGCGACAGGTTACTCAGGATGACTTCACTGCCGTTGATCGTCCAACGTCACACCTTTTGGCGGCGTAAAGGTGAACTTGCTGCTATCCACAGCATCGTTTTGCTGGTTTTGCAGGGTATAGCTGCTGCATTGCCCATCCTGCTCCGTCGCGACAAAGCTCTTAATGGTGCCGCTGGCATTGACGTTAATGGCAAACTGTTTCAGGTTACCCTTCGCTGCTTTCGGTGTTAACTCAAAGTGATCCCCTTGCTGATGCACGTTATACTGGCCCCATTCGCTAGCATCGTTACGTATGATAAGCATAAAGGGCGTATTACCCGTGGCTTCTTTCAGCCAGGTAACTGTCACCTGTTCAACGAACGGGTTATAGAACCACAGCGTCTTGCCATCAGAGATTAGCACGCTTTCATCCGGCGCGGTGGTCTTCCAGTTGAACAAATTTGGCCGTTTCAGCCAGAGCTCCCCTTGACCTTCCTCCACCGACGTTCCTTCAGCGCTAGTGACTTTCTGGGTGAACGTCGCGTGAAAGTTGCTTACTTTGTTTAGTCGGTTCTGTAAATTGCTCGCTGCATCGGCATAAACCGCGCTGGACGTAATCCCGGCGATCAGCACGCCTGTCACTAAGCCTGTTCTCATTACTTACATCCTTTGCTGTCGATTCAAAAGACCGCCATCGCGGTTTGAGTATCGTACTTTGCACATGTCGTACTGCACGACCTACTGCTCGCCGTGCTGCCTATAGCTATCGCCTGAGAATCACGCGATGCGGTAGACGAATTGTCTGTGAATGGCATCAGTTCATGGGTGGTGATGCCAACACGTCTCGGTTGCCATTATGCCCCGGCGCGCTAACCATGCCTTGCATTTCCATCTGTTCCACAATACGCGCGGCACGATTGTAGCTAATGCGGAATTGACGTTGCACGCCAGAAATGGAAGCTCGTCGTTTTTCTATAACAAAGGTCACGGCCTGATCTAACAGCGAAGCCAAATCTTTATCGCCGTCAAATTCCAGACCTAGCACTTGGTGATATTGTCGATGTACTTCGGACGCCAGCGCGCTTTCCAGTCCAGTATCACGGCATGAACTTCCTGGTCGCAAACGAACGCGCCCTGCACACGCACAGGAATGGAGGAGTTTAACGCCATATACAACATATCTCCATCCCCAGAAGCGATTCTGCTTCGCCCTGATCGAGGATGGTACGTGAATCAATCTTGCTCGACATAGTAAAGGAAATGCGTGTCGTAATACTAGTCTTGATGAGACCAGTAATAACATCCACGGAAGGCCACTGCGTCGCTAGCACCAGAGTGGATACCAGCAACGCGCGCTTTCTGCGCCAGGCGAGCGATCAGCTCTTCTACCTTTTTTCCAACCGCCATCATCAGATCGGCAAATTCGTCCACTATCACCACGATAAAGGGTAATTTCTCCAGCATGGGCGGTGTACTATCCATGCTATAGCTGGGCTTCCAGGACGGGTCAGGGATCGGATACCCATCGCTTCCGCCGCTTTCACCCGCTCGTTATAGCCTTCCAGATTTCGAACGCCCAATGCAGACATCAGCTTATAGCGACGGTCCGTTTCACCGACGCACCAGCGCAACGTATTCGCCGCATCTTTCATGTCGGTAACCACTTCGGTTAGCAAATGTGGGATCCCTTCGTAGACCGAAAGCTCAAGCATTTTGGGGTCGATCATGATAAAGCGCACATCTTGCGGCGTCGCCTTATAGAACATGCCGATGATCATAGTGTTCACGCCAACAGATTTACCGACCCTGTCGTCCTCGCCACCAGCAAGTGCGATATACGCGTCAGATCGGCGACCACCGGTTGACCAGCAATATCTTTGCCCAGCACCACTGCCAGCGGTGATGGGTTATCCCGGAATGCCTTGTAATCAAGCACTTCGCGCAGATAAACGGTGTGGCGTAGTTTATTCGGTAGCTCCAGACCGACATAAGGTTTACCTGAGATAATTTCCACCACGCGCACCGCTACGACAGACAGAGAGCGCGCCAGGTCACGCGATAGGTTGAAAATACGCGCGGCCTTTACGCCTGGATCAAAATCCAGCTCAAAACGGGTGATCACCAGCCCTGCATCGTAACCTACCACGCTGGCGGTAACACGATAATCCGCCAGACGCGCGGTCTGTTTAAGCTCGAAATGCTCAACCGACGCTTCACTTTCCGGCGGTGCTGTGAGCAGTTCCAGCGTCGGCAATGGTGTGGTTGGCTTTTGCAAAGGCTGATCGTTACGCACTAGGAACGGATGAATAAGACTATCCATCAATGATGGAATAGCATCGCTTTCAGGCTCATCATCATCGACGAAATCCTCGCTATGTTGAGACTCCACCACCGGATATGCGCGCGTTGCTACTACCAGGCTATCATCGTCGTCAGCTGTCGCAGGCTATGTGGCGATATGGAGGGGATAGAATCCTGCTCCGATTCAAGGCAAATCGGCTGTCGACAAGATAAACAGAGGCTCTTTAGGCGACTCATCCACCAAATCGTTGAACGGCGATAAAAAACAGGGCCATTCGCATCGACATTCGCAGAGAGATACGGGCGATAAATGCTGCTGTCATACTGGTTGAGGCCCGCTCTTTTGTTTTTTGACTACGGACTCAACGGCTGGCGTTGCTCTCGGGCTTTCTGGCTGCGCCCTGACGTTCATAATGCGCCTGTTGCTGCTGAGCAAACCACCTGCGTGCGCCTGCAACAGCGCCTCTTCATCCTACTCGCGTTCGACATAGTCTTCGCTGTAGTGCTGCTCTTGTTGCTCCAGATAAGACTGACGCAGGGCAGCCTCTTGTGCGGCCTCGTCAACCTCAGCATCGTCGGGTGCAATTCTTTCAATCGTTTCAGGCTGGGACTGTGCCAAACGTTGCGCTTCTCGCTCTTGCTCTTCTGTCTGACTCTGTGACGGAAATTTGATTCCATAAGACACCAGTTCACGCCTGGTAGGAATACGCACCGGATTCGGACGCGGCAATTCCGGACCAATGCCTTGTTTCACCTTAGGATTATCCTCCCCAGTGGCCGTAAAGGCAGGCATAAAGGGCACAATATAGCTAGAGGCAGACGTGGCCATAGCCACTGCGGGTAAACCCAGATCATGCATAGTGCCCAATCGCGGCGTTCGATCGCGATTTGCCAAAAGGTGAAAAGGTAGGTAACGTGCTATTTCCTGCACAGCAACCTGTAGCAACTCAAACTCGTAAAGCGGCAGTGAATCCTGCGCAACGGGATAATGGCTGACGGCCATTGCTGATGTGGCCGGGGGATTGACTGCGCTAGGCGAAATCGCTGGGTCTAACGCCGTATCAACCGGAACCGATTCCTACACCGATGCAAGATGATCCGTTCTCTCCGCGCCACTTACCGTACTGTTTTGCTCTGTTTCATCAGCGGCGCGCTCACGTGCGGTTGGTTCCAGCAATATATCAGTCATCCTCCTCCACGTCTTCAGCTATTACCTCCGTTGATGCGGTTAACGTATTGGGCTGTTCGCCCTCCCGATCTGCATTGTCGTGCAAATCATCATCCTCATCGCGATAGTTATCTTTTGCGCGAGAACGATTGGAGAAGAATGTGAAAAAGCTCAATGCCGCTCCACCGATTTTTTCTGCAATGGTCAACCATGACCAACCGGTAAACAGCGTCAAGCCCGCTCCCCAGACGCAGAGCAGAATCAGCGTGGCATCCATGCTGTTGAATCGCGGAACCATTGAACTGCTCAGAAAACTGCCCAGCATGCCGCCAGAGGCGAAATAGTAGAGATCGTCCACATTAAGAGCGGCCAGACCGCAGGAAGTGAGGATCAGCGCCAACGCACCAATCAGGTGTAAAGAGAGAGTAAACAGATCGAGATCGCTCTGATTATCATACTGGCGAAAGATCACCCAGCACAGCGACAGTATGATTGGTGGAATGGCATAAGCCAGCACGCCAAAGATAAAAAACAGCGTATCGGCCAGCCAAGCGCCGACACCACCGCCCAGATTATGGATGGGCTCATGCCAAGCAGTTTGTGACCAGCTCGGGTCAGACGGACTGAAGCTAAACAGCGCTACGCTTAAATAAACAGCGAATAACGCAACAACAATTAAAATTGCTTCCAGTAAACGATGGCTGCCGCTAAGTTTCTTCAGCGCCACATCTTTGTCTTCGCTATATTCCTGGCTCAAACGTCTCTACAGGGATCCTGTTCATATTCATGACAAAATGCCGAGGCGAACCCGGCGCTGTGACTGTATGTATCCACGTGAGTGTAGCTGAAATTAGCGAGCTTTGCACCCCTGCGTTTAGCGCGTCATGATCACCAGACGATTGCTCTGTTTTACTTCTTCCATCACCACGTAGGTACGGGTATCGTTCACACCCGGCAAGCGTAGCAAAATCTCACCCAGCAGCTTGCGGTATGCGGACATATCCGGTACGCGTGTTTTCAGCAAATAGTCGAAATCCCCGGAGACCAGATGACACTCCTGAATTTCTTCCAATTTTTGCACAGAAGTGTTGAACTGCTCAAAAACATCAGGCGCACCGCGATTCAGCGTGATCTCAACAAACACCAACAGTGAAACATCGAGGTAATGCGGGTTCAATAATGCGGTATAACCATTGATAAAGCCCTGACGCTCCAGGCGGCGCACGCGTTCCAGACACGGTGTAGGAGAAAGCCCTACGCGTTTGGCAAGCTCAACGTTAGAGATTCTACCATCTTTTTGTAATTCATTCAGGATATTGCGATCGATGCGATCAAGATCTTTTCCCGATCGTTTTTTCGTGTCTGCCATTCTTATTGTCTCTATTCACTACATCCTTGCCATCGCTAAACTCCGACCCACATCAATGTATCAGAGCAGCCCTAAAAAGAAGACGCGCTGTCTCTTTTGTATATAAAAGAGACGCTTTACGTCACTCTCCTTTCACCGCCGCGTCGCACGGCAATGTCATCCCTACGTGCATAATACCTATCTGTCCTGTTATAGCGGGTCGCACGCGCACGGTAAAGCTACAACATAAAGAAAAACCGAACTTTCAACCATTCACATACAAATAGTTTCTCTTCCTTAAACATTTTCGCAAAACGGTAGCCGATTGTCAAAGCAAAACAATGAAAATCAGAAGAAACTGCCAAATAAAACCCTACTGCTCGCTCGGTAATACAATTTTCAATAATTTCACTAATAAATGATGCTGTGTTATCAGTGAATTGTATGGGTTATCGATATAACCGATTAAACAAATAGGTAACAATTTTGCTGCCTACTTTTTTTAGCCTGGTAATTTCCTTACAATTGATACTAAGTAGGCCGTTGCAAAAAGAGGAACACATGGGTATCGTCAAGCACCACAATCTATTGATTTTAGGTTCTGGCCCAGCGGGCTATACTGCTGCAGTGTATGCCGCGCGCGCTAACCTGTATCCTGTGTTGATTACCGGCATGGAAAAAGGCGGGCAGTTGACAACCACGACTGAGGTGGAAAACTGGCCAGGCGACGCTGAAGGACTTACCGGGCCGTTGCTGATGGACCGCATGCACGCTCATGCTGAAAAGTTCAACACTGGAATCATTTTCGATCACATCCAGCGCGTAGATTTGCAACAACGCCCGTTTCGTCTGTTTGGCGACAGCGAAGAATATACCTGTTATGCCCTGATCGTGGCGACCGGTGCCTCCGCACGCTACATTGGTCTGCCTTCCGAAGAAGCCTTTAAAGGCAAGGGCGTGTCTGCCTGCGCCACCTGTGACGGATTCTTTTATCGTAACCAACGCGTAGCCGTAGTCGGTGGCGGCAATACCGCGGTGGAAGAAGCTCTTTACCTGTCTAACATTGCGCAACAGGTTCACTTAATCCACCGTCGTGACAGCTTTCGCGCAGAGAAAATCCTAATCGACCGTCTGATGGATAAAGTGCAAAACGGCAATATTGTGTTGCATACCGATAGTACGCTGGACGAAGTGCTTGGCGATGACATAGGCGTGACCGGCCTTCGTATTCGTAACACTCTTACAAATGAGAGTGAAGAACTGGCGCTGGCTGGCGTATTTATCGCCATCGGCCACAACCCAAATACCGCCATTTTTGACGGTCAACTGGAACAGGAAAACGGCTATATCAAGGTACAATCCGGTATCCACGGCAGCGCTACACAGACCAGCATCCCTGGTGTTTTTGCCGCAGGCGACGTGATGGATCATATCTACCGTCAAGCCATTACCTCGGCAGGCACCGGTTGCATGGCCGCGCTGGATGCAGAGCGCTATCTGGATGGCCTCGCTACCCGATAATATTCTACCCTTTTCCCCTTTTATTCAGGGGAAAGGATCTGGATAATGGGGTTCTTTTGGCTCCCTTTCAGGAAACTTGATCTCTCCCAGCATTTTTTCCCTCCTTTTGGTTTGCATCTGCACTTTAGTGCGGTAACATAAGGCCACGCTGAATACCTCTGCCAGCTTTTTATTATATAATTATTATGTAATAGTTATATAAAGATTGGGTTTTTGGGTATTCTCCTCTCTAATAGAGCAGCCCGGTACTCTATGAAACATACTCGACAGCAACAACTTGCACGCTGGCTAAAACAACAGAGCAAACTGGCACAACGCTGGCTCCACCTCTCTTTATTGCTGGGAATGGTAAGCGGTTTTTTGATCGTGGCACAGGCGTGGGTATTGGCAACATTGTTGCACGCCTTGATTATTGAGCACGTGCCCCGTCAGACACTCGTCAGTGAGTTCATGCTGCTTATTAGCTTGTTTGCCGCTCGAGCGCTCACGCACTTACTGCGAGAGCAGGTGGGTTTTCGCTGTGGCGAGGCAGTACGGCAACAAATTCGCCATCAAGTACTGGAAAAATTACAGCGCCTTGGACCCGCCTGGGTTCAGGGAAAACCAGCCGGCAGTTGGGCGACGCTTATTTTAGAACAAGTCGAAGATATGCAGGATTACTATGCGCGCTATCTGCCACAAATGTATCTTGCTGCCTTGATTCCTCTGCTGATTCTGGCCGCCGTGTTTCCTATCAACTGGGCGGTGGCACTCATCTTGCTGGTTACCGCCCCGCTGATCCCGTTGTTTATGGCACTGATCGGCATGGGGGCCGCCGATGCCAACCGCCGCAATTTTCTGGCACTGGCACGACTGAGTGGCCATTTTCTCGATCGGTTGCGCGGTATGGAAACGTTGCGACTGTTTCATCGCGGGGCGGTTGAGGTGGAAGACATTCGTCGGGTATCGGAGGATTTTCGCAGTCGCACCATGGAAGTATTGCGCATGGCGTTTCTTTCCTCCGGTGTACTGGAGTTTTTTGCATCTATTTCCATCGCGGTCGTCGCAGTATATTTTGGCTTTTCTTATCTTGGCGAGCTGGATTTCGGCCATTATGGCACCGGCGTCACCCTGTTTTCTGGCTTTCTAGTCTTGATTCTTGCCCCCGAGTTTTTTCAGCCGTTGCGCGATCTGGGCACGTTTTATCATGCAAAAGCGCAGGCCGTCGGCGCCGCGGAATCGCTGGTGAGCTTTCTTACCGCTGAAGCGCAAGAGGTCGGCCTTGGCACACAACCTTTCGACGCGGAGACGATTACCATTCAGGCTAAGCAACTGGTGGTGTTATCGCCCACTGGCGTTGCGCTAACCGAACCTCTGATTTTTACACTCGAACCTGGACAGCGGGTAGCGCTGGTCGGCGTGAGCGGTGCTGGGAAAAGTTCGTTACTTAATGTATTGCTTGGTTTTTTGCCATATCGTGGTTCGTTATGTATTAACGGGCAGGAACTGCATGCGTTAGATGCGACTGCATGGCGTAAACACATAAGTTGGTTAGGGCAAAATCCGCATTTACCAGAAGAAACGCTGCGCAGCAATATTCTGTTAGGGAACCCACAGGCCAACGAGGACACATTGCAACAGGCGGTGGAACGCGCTTACGTGCACGAGTTTTTGCCACTGTTGCCGCAGGGTCTTGATACCGTCGTGGGTGATGGCGCAGTGCGACTCTCTGTCGGACAGGCACAACGCGTTGCTATTGCGCGGACATTGTTAAAGCACTCGCACTTGCTTCTTCTTGATGAACCAACGGCCAGCCTGGATTCCCACAGTGAACAGTGCGTGATACTCGCCTTGGAAAACGCCGCACGCCAGCAAACCACTCTGCTGGTGACGCATCGCCTTGATGACTCTCGTCATTACGATAGCGTATGGGTGATGGAAAAAGGACAACTGGTGCAGCAGGGTAACTATGACACTCTACGTCAACAGTCAGGCCCGTTTGCTGATCTGCTGGCACAGCGTCAGGGAGCTTACTAATATGTTGCAGAACACGCTGTTACAGGTATTGAAACCCTTTCTCCTGCTGTATCGTCGCCACATTTTTCGGCTGAGCATTGGTGTAGTGCTCGACATTGCCACATTATTGGCAAGTATTGGGCTGCTGACGCTTTCCGGCTGGTTTCTGGCAGGGGCGTCACTGGCCGGCCTTGCCGGATTGATGACCTTCAATTACATGCTGCCTGCGGCAGGCGTGCGCGGTGCGGCGATCCTACGTACCGCCGGGCGTTATGCCGAGCGTCTGGTGAGCCATGACGCGACCTTCCGCGTGCTGAAACACCTGCGCGTGTTTACCTTTTCGCGCATACTCCCACTTTCACCAGGAGGGCTCGCCCGGTTCCGTCAGGTCGACCTGCTCAACCGTCTGGTTGCCGATGTTGATACACTCGATCACCTTTACTTGCGCGTGATATCGCCATTTATCAGCGCGCTGGTGGTGATCCTGGTGGTGACTTACGGGCTTAGCTGGATTTATGCCTCGCTGGCATTAACTCTCGGCACCATTATGTTGCTGCTGTTAGCTTTTCTCCCGCCGGTGCTCTACCGTGCGGGCAAACCGATTGGCACCCACCTCACGCTGCTGCGCTCACGTTATCACACGCAGTTAACTACCTGGCTACAAGGGCAAGCCGAATTGACCCTGTTTAGCGCACAGACATCCTTTCGCCATCTCTCCGACACGGAGCAAACCTGGCTGACGCAGCAACAGCGACAATCGCGCCTGACGGGCCTTTCTCAGGCACTGATGCTGCTCTGCACCGGTGTTACCATTACCACCATTCTCTGGCTGGCAGCAGCGGGGATTGGTGGTGATACGCAATCGGGAGCGTTGATTGCCCTGTTTGTATTTGCCGCACTGGCTGCGTTTGAAGCATTAGGTCCGGTTACCCGTGCATTTCAACATCTGGGTCAGGTAATCGAATCAGCCACGCGCGTTGATCAGATTCTGCGTCAGAAACCTGTGGTGGTTTTCACGACGGCCGCTCCTTCCGCAACCTCAACCACCACGGCAACGCTATCACTACAGCAGGTAAGCTTCACTTATCCGGGCCAACCGCTGCCAGTATTGCAGGATATTACGCTGGATATTGCACCGGGCGAACACATTGCGCTGCTGGGATGTACCGGGTCTGGAAAGTCAACGCTATTGCAATTACTGACCCGCGCCTGGGACTGCGATGCAGGAAGCATTACCCTTAACGATCTGCCTCTCGCACACTGGAGTGAACCGGCACTGCGTGACATGATGGGCGTGCTGCCGCAGCGGATACATATTTTTAGCGCAACGCTGCGCGATAACCTGCTACTGGCCGCACCGCAAGCCAGCGATGCCCAACTGAGCCAACAGTTGGAACAGGTGGAATTAGGTAATTTACTGGAAACGCCAGAGGGCCTTAATGCCTTGATCGGTGAAGGCGGACGCCAACTCTCAGGCGGAGAACAGTGCCGCCTTGGAGTAGCTCGCGCCTTACTCCATCCTGCTCCCTTGGTGCTGTTGGATGAACCGACTGAAGGATTGGATGCTGATACCGAGCAAAAAATTCTGCATCTACTGCGTGAAAACACCCAGGGCAAAACGGTTATCATCATTACTCATCGCCTGCACGATCTGGCGTATCTGGATCGTATTTGCGTATTGGATAATGGTCGTCTGGTTGAGCAAGGGCACCATGCCGATCTGCTGGCAGCACGCGGCCGCTATTGGCAGTTCCATCAACACACCATCCGGCAGGCATGATGTAGCTATTTCAACTTTCAGCCAATTCTACGCGTTTTCCTCCGGTAGAAAAGACGATGACTGATCCAAACGGCTGATTGGCCTTTGGCGGAGACCTTTTGCCAAACCGATTTCTGGCGGCATATCGAAGCAGTATTTTTCCCTGGTACTCTTCCAGCGAGCCAATTCTGTGGTTGTCACCCGATCCACGCGCCATATTATTGCACCCTGAAGCGCTCCATATCAGCCGTAGCCTGCATAATTTCATACGCAAACAGCCTTCTCTTTCACGTCATGCTTAATTATGCGTTCAGCGCCGTGATACACGCCTGCGCGCACACGTGTCAGGAAGGAACCTGGATCCAGTCCAGATATGATTGCCGCTTCCTACACGCTGCATGAATTGTGGCATGCAACATTACCATCAAAGTCTGGCACCAGGATGAATTGGTGGGTGGTTTGTACGGCATTGCACAAGGAAAGTTGTTTTGCGGCGAGTCTATTGTTCAGCAACAGAGATAACGTGTCTAAATGCGCGCTGGTTGCCATTTTTACGCATTTTGTAGTTGCTCGATTACCATGTGCTAAACGTTCACACTACGTCTCTCGGTTCTACCGAAGTCTCACGCGAGAGGTTGACGGCATTACTTATATTGCAGGACGCCCCTCTCGCGGCGTCCATTTGGCAAGTCACAAGCACTGTCACTGGGTTGACTATTGGAGAAAGATAAGCGTGCTCATACGCCTTTCTTATCCGAAAGTTGCTGCTGAGATCATCAACACTCCTTTACATAAGGCCGATTTTTCGGCATTATCGTGCCCGTTTAAAAGTTAAGGTAGTTAACCATAGAGGATTCGATGGCCAAAGAAGACAATATTGAAATGCAAGGCACCGTGCTTGATACACTCCCTAACACCATGTTCCACGTTGAATTGGAAAACGGACACGTGATTACCGCTCATATCTCCGGTAAAATGCGTAAAAACTATATCCGCATCCTGACAGGTGACAAAGTCACTGTAGAGATGACTCCGTACGACCTGAGTAAAGGCCGTATTGTCTTCCGTAGCCGTTAATCGGTTCACCCTCGCTAGTGCACAGCGACAACTGAGGATGTACCCGCCTTAATGTTGCCCTTCCGTATTCAGGTAAGGGCTTTTGCTTTTTGTCTTGGTGTTTAATGACACACTCAATGTACAGTTCCTTCTGCTTTCAG
Organism: Symbiopectobacterium sp.; assembly: GCA_051710325.1. Lineage (GTDB taxonomy): Bacteria > Pseudomonadota > Gammaproteobacteria > Enterobacterales > Enterobacteriaceae > Symbiopectobacterium. Next base: position 7,284 of record JBPETC010000025.1, on the reverse strand, counting down.
CTTTTGCACACTCTAGAAGCTGTAAGTTAATGCTTTCGTTGCGCTATCCAGTTCCACCTTCACGGAGCCGCCATTCACCAACGAGCCAAACAACAATTCGTTTTTCAACGGCTTTTTGGGGTTTTCCTGTATTACACGCACCATTGGCCGCGCACTCATCGTCTTGTCATAGCCTTTATCCGCCAGCCAGTTACGCGCATCCTTGCTGACTTCCAACGACACGCCCTTGGAGTCCAACTGCGCTTGCAGTTCCACGACGAACTCATCCACAACCTGCTGAATAATCTGCGTTGATAGATGGTTAAACCAGATGATGCCGTCAAGACGGTTGCGGAATTCCGGCGTGAAGATCTTTTTAATCTCTTCCATCGCATCGCTGTTGTTGTCCTGTTGAGCCAGGCCGATCGATTCGCGCTGGGTTTCTTGCACGCCCATATTGATGGTCATGATGACCATCACGTTACGGAAATTCGCCTTGCGACCGTTATTGTCGGTCAGTGTACCGTTATCCATCACCTGCAACAGCAGGTTAAAGACATCCGGATGCGCTTTTTCAATTTCATCGAGCAGCAACACCGAATGCGGATGCTTGATCACAGCCTCAGTCAGCAATCCACCCTGATCGAAACCAACGTAGCCCATAGGCGCACCAATCAGGTGGCTCACCGTGTGACACTCCATGTATTCCGACATATCAAAGCGCAGAAGCTCAATGTCCATGGCTTTCGCCAGTTGCACGGTGACTTCCATTTTCCCAACCCCGGTAGGCCCGGAAAATAGGAAAGAGCCGACAGGCTTGCACTCACTGCTCAACCCAGCGCGGCTCATCTTGATGACATCACTCAGTGCTTCGATAGCCTTGTCCTGACCGAACACCAGCATTTTCAAGCGATCGCTCAGGTTTTTCAGCACATCGCGATCGCTGGCTGAAACGGTCTTCTCTGGGATGCGGGTGATGCGCGCCATCACCGTTTCAATATCTGAAACGTTCACCGTTTTTGCGTTTACTGGCTGGCAGCAAACGACTGAGCGCGCCAGCTTCATCGAGCACATCGATAGCCTTATCCGGTAGGTGTCGATCGTTGATGTATTTGATCGACAGTTCAACAGCGGTGCACACGGCTTTGTGCCGTGTAACGCACGTCATGGTAAGCTTCATATTTCGGTTTGAGCCCATTAATGATTTGTACGGTCTCTTCGACGCTTGGCTCAGTAATATCGATTTTTTGGAAAAGATGCGCCAAAGCACGGTCTTTTTCAAAGATTGTGCTGAATTCCTGGTACGTGGTAGACCCGATAACCCGAATCTTTCCGCTGAATAGCAGCGGTTTAATAAAATTAACTGCATCTACCTGTCCACCTGAAGCCGCACCCACACCGATGATGGTGTGGATTTCATCAATAAACAGGATACTGCTTTGATCCTGTTCCAACTGTTTGAGCAGTGCTTTGAAACGTTTTTCAAAATCACCACAATACTTGGTACCCGCCAGCAGCGAACCGATATCAAGAGAATATAGCGTGCAATAAGCCATCACTTCTAGCACGTCACCTTGAACAATGCGCCAGGCCAAACCTTCCGAAATAGCCGTTTTCCCTACGCCAGATTCATCAACCAGCAGAGGATTGTTTTTACTCCGCCGGCACAGCACCTGAATGGTGCGTTCCAGCTCTTTCTTACGCCCAATTAGGGGATCGATACCACCAACGTGAGCCAATTGATTGAGGTTAGTGGTGAAGTTTTTCATTGCATAGAGCCGGAGACATCTACCACCACTTCGCGATCCTTCCTACCTACCGGGGCTCTTCGTTGACAGGATTTTCCGAGCTTGGTGCCTGACCAGGTTCTTTTTTGCGCGTGCCGTGGGAAATGAAGTTCACCACATCAAGCTGACTCGCATCATGCTTACGCAGCAGGTAAGCCGCCTGCGATTCCTGCTTGCTAAAGATGGCCACCAGCACGTTGGCACCAGAAACTTCACTGCGGCCAGAAGACTGAACGTGGAACACGGCACGTTGCAATACACGCTAAAAACTCAGCGTCGGTTGCGTTTCACGTTCTTCATTATTTTGCGGTAACGTCGGTGTGGTCTGTTCGATGAACATTTCCAACTCCTGGCGCAGTGCAGTCAAATCCACAGAGCATGCTTTCAACGCTTCGTGCGCTGCCGGATTGCTGAACAACGCTAGTAAGTAAATGTTCCACGGTCATAAATTCGTGGCGGCGCTCACACTTTCTATCGAAAGCCATGTTGAGACTGAGTTCCAATTATTGATGAAGCACAGGCGCCTCCCCACAATAAATTACCTGATATCAGGCTCTTTCCAGCGTAAAGAGCAACGGGTGCCTATTTCCCTTGCATAGGGATTTAATTGCACCGTCTTGGTTTCAGCCATATCGGCACTGAAAACACCACAGACAGCTTTCCCTTCATAGTAAACCGTCAGCATAAGTCGCGTTGTGCGTTCAATATCATAAGAAAAGAACTTTTGCAGAACGTCAACAACAAATTTCATCGGGGTGTAATCATCGTTGTTTAAAATCACGTTATACATCGATGTATGTTTACAGTTTTTGCTGCTGTTTTTCAACATAACGCTGTCAGAATGCGTACAGGGGCGGCTCTCCATACGTATCTTCGACGTTGCATCACGTGGTAGCCTGCCCCACCTATTTTCAATCCACACACTGAGGTTACTCATTATTCATCCATCTTCATTAATGCGAAACCAGGCTGAGTGTCCCACATCAGCTATTTACTCTTTATTTTTATCACCTGCACGCGTGCTGTCTTGCTAAGAAGCAAGAAATCGTCCGGTGATGTCATCGGTAACAGCACATGTATTAAAGCAATAATCCTGCATGAAAATTATCAATTGTGTTACCTGCATCAAACTTTGAAGCACTGCTCTGTGCTACCCGGTGGATGGCTTGACACTCTTTTCGATTTCACTAGAGTATGCAGGTGAATTGATGGATTTTAATCAATTCGCATTCATATCGAACAAATAACCTAACCTATCATTTCGGTAATACTCTTACGAAGGACGTAAATACATGGAGACAGGTACTATTAAATGCTTTAATAATGCCAAAGGCTTTGGATTTATCTGTCCCGAGGGTGGAGATGAGGATATCTTTACCGACTTACTCGACGATTAAAATGGACGGTTATCGCACGCTGAAGGCAGGCCAGGCGGTAAGATTTGATGTTCATAAAGGTCCTAAAGGAAATCACCCAGTTTTATCGTTCCGCTGATCGCAGAAGCCGTAGCCTAGCGATGTGGTTTGAAACAGGTTCGCCATTATCCACAGAAAATGCTGGTTTTACAACCAGCATTTTTTATTTTGGATCCTCTGAGCGCGAATCACCTCAACCGGCTCGACCACGCGCCAACCAGAGCACGCGTGAAAAAAGCGTGCGAATTAACACAGGAATGGCGTCATTACCGCGTTTGTCCGCAGCCATTGTCACCTCGAAGATCCGGTTTTGAGGCACAGTGAATCGCTTTCACAATCACTTTCGCGGCCGAGAACGGCACATTTTCCGGCAGTTTTGCAACGCGGTGGAAAAGTCCTTATAGCCATTTTGCGATACATAAAATGTTTCATATCAGGAGCAGAAAGCATCGTGATGTGGTCACGATCGGTTTCCCCCTGTATCGGTTTCCCCCTGTTGTGTGGGTGAGCAGGCTGCGCGCCATGGCAGAATACTTTTTACCTGCGTCATCACCGTCTACCAGTACATACCATTAATGCTCATGCGGTGTGCAAATTTCAGCAACGGCCGCAGCCATGATTGCGCGAATTCAATGACGCGTACCCCTTCTCTGCCTCAAGGTTGATGCTACATTGACGGCCGAGTTCGCTATAAGCATCCACACTTCCGTTTTACCTTCCACCAGCAACCAGCAGCGCGCAAATAGCGATGAAGGGTGATTAAAGCGGATATAAAAGGCAATAGAGGCGGCTGTCTTCAGGACTCATCTTTTGCTTCCCGATACGGTAAGTCGCCACCACCTGCGAGGGACTCCAGCACCAGGCGGCATACCTGCTCCACAGGCACCAGCGATAGCAGATCGCCGGAATTGGTGGTGATGACTTTTTGCAAGGGCAAGTACATCAGCAAATTCCAGGCAACCGATAGCATGATCGAGTGTAATCCTGTTTCGGGATCTTCTACCAGAAACGGCTGCGGCTATTGGGATTTCTCAGCATTCGGTTGATATTATCCAGAGAGTGCTAGGATTTTCCGTTATGTGCAAGCGCATGGCGGGGATGGATGACGCGGCGTAAAGCCTTCATTTCACTGCTCGGAAAAGTAATGTTCCAGCAGTTTCCGCAGAGCAACAATACCTTGACGCAGATCCTGATCGGTCAGTCAATGCGTATTGCGAGTCAGTTCCTGCATAAGTTGATTGAGGTGTTGGTCAGGTCGTCGCTGTTACTCTCCCGCACCATCAACGGCACCACGTCAACCCGCTTGCGTCGGATAAAACGCGTATCACACAGCCGTAAAACCGGGTGCAAACGAATAGGTTCACGCGCCCGCGCATCAATGTTTTCCAGCAGCAGCGGCTTGCCCATCCGCGTCAAGGAAACTGCGCCAGCGATGTCATCCACTTCACCTTCCAGATGGTAGAAAATGCGCTGTAATCTATCCTCGCCCTGACCAAAACCCGGTGCCAGGCAAACGGTAACGCGGCCCAAGGTGATGCCCAACGCCGCTTTCACAGAAGGTGAAATAACCTGAAAGTGGTGTTCCCGGCTCGCTTCATCGCCAGGCGTAAAATGGAAATCCTGCAAAGAGAAATGGTACAACGGCAACACAGGCGGCAACAGCAGGGGACAGGGCATCCAACAGACTGGACTTGCTCCAAGCATTTTCCCCAATCAAGACCGTATTGTGCTCCAGTACCAGTGACAAACTATTGATGCCGCGGAACCCAAAATCTCTACGCTTTTAAGGTAAATACACATCTCCTGATGTTCGGGCTTCACAATTACACAGCGCTGTTTTCATTATATACACTAACCAGTGTGTGCTTACCCAGACTGCTGTGTCATCCAGCAGATGCCTTTCTGCGATCCCTTACGGGTTCGAACTTGCGTCACTAGAATTGGTGTAATTTGAGCATCATTGCAGTCAGATAAATGCGTTGCAGAATCGCAAGCTCATCATAGAGTTGGTCTACACAGGCGTAAAATTATTGAGCTGAGATAATTTGCAAATATTATTTGCCTGAAAAGTCACTTCTGCTTGCGCATCAAATGTGCGCAGTTCAATGCTGATATTATATTGATATCGGTAGCACATCGCCGGGCTCGATGACGGTTTATAGCGCATGGCCATCGTTAATTGTCATAACCATTGGTTGGAAGATAGGTTGCAATTTTTTGCATCATTTCAACTGGTAGACTGTCTATATTAGCGATTTGGCAGGTCAATACTGGAAATGTCGATAAACACAGCGATGCTAAGACAGCAAGATCTTCATACCGCTTGCAAACGCAGTTTCCCTCGGCGTGCTAACATCTAGCATAGGAAACAGAGCTCCTGTACCACAGATTATTTAGAGGCAGGTACTATACGCGTGAAAGTTGTGACAGCCACTTCATAAAGTAAGTGCGACACTTTACGGATATTGTCTCCACTGCGAAAACAGACTGAATTGAAAAGTATTTTCATCCGCCAAGATGAAATTGCGCTACATCAAATTTACCTAAAGTTGCATGTAAAAAGCATTTTTACTGAGAGGGAGGTCACTATGATTCAAAACAAGCGTTATAAAAGCAACTTTAAAAAAGGATAACATTATGTTTTTGTGCAATGTGAGCAAACTATCCGTACCCCGGCTTGAAACGGTTGTGCCTATGCGCAAGGCATGTGCGGTAAAACCGCTGAAACCTCCGATTTGCAAGACATACCGGTCGCTGTATTGCAGGGGTTATTGGCCTTGGCGCTATAAAAGCCCATTCTCTAGATATCATCGACCATACGGTCGATAACTTCATCCCTCGCGCCTTCTTTGCCACGCTGACCAACGTCAACTTCGATTCGCAGAGAATTATCGGTTACGCACAAGACGCAATCCAACTGCGTCATGGACTGAAAACACGCTGTCTGAACTGCAACTGACGGGCAACGATATTCCAACACTGTTACGGCAGGCGAGCCAATTCGTACTGGATTGGATTATGATAAAGCCACGATCGGTGCCAATCTGCACGGTTTGCGTATGCTATGCCTGTACGGTCTGAAAGTGGCCACCGCCTACATGAATCATGCCACGTGCTCGGCCCAATACGATGACAATATCTATCCGAGTTCCACGCCTGAATATCGGAAACTAGGGCTATCGTATCTGGACGCGCAGCATTGTGGATTGGCCGGGTGTAAACCATCTATAATGCGATAATTTCAAAAAGATTATTGCTCATGCGCAAGACCTGGCCGATTTCCAATACAGTGAAATCGAGCACAACATTACCGTCGGTTTCGAACGTGAGACCCTGCTCATAGCGGGCGGATATTGTGATCGATTTGTTGGCTAACGGTAAGTTTCGTCACGTGTTCCTGGTGAGGAGATGTGACGGTAGCCGCAGTGAACGCAGCTACTTCACCGATTTCACCCGTAGTGTTCCTGATAATTGTCTGATCATGAAGTTGACATGCGGCAAATATTGTTTTAACAAGCTGGATTTTGGCAAGCTGTAAGGGTTACTGCACCTGTTCGATATCGGTCAGTGTAACGATGCCTACTCAGCCATCATTCTGGCCGTAAAACTGGCAGAAAAACTATGCTGCGGCGTGAACGACCTGCCATTGACCTGATACTCTCTTGGTTTTGAGCAAAAAGCTATCGTCATTCTGCTTACGCTACTATCACTGGGCGTCAAAAATATCAGAACTGGCCATACCTGCCCCAGCTTCCTGACGGATAACCTGCTGGCCGTGCTGAACGAAAAATTCAGTATGCGTTCAATAATCCACCGTAGAAGAAGACATCAACACTATTCTATCCGCTTGAGAGCAATCGGATAACAAGCGGCGCAACAACGCGTCGCATGTGTTGTTTTGAGAGCACACATGATACAACCGATCTCAGCATGTCCGAACCGCATGCAAGTACACTCCATTCGTCAGGAAACGCCTGACGAATGGACGCTTTCGCTAATTAATCACGATTTCTACCCCTATCGTCCAGGGCAGTATGCACTGGTTTGCATTGACGACGACTCCGACATCCTGTGCGCCTATACCCTCTCCTCAACCCCAGGAT
>JBPETC010000024.1:0-22009 GCA_051710325.1 Symbiopectobacterium sp. | reverse complement strand
TCTTGCTCGAATCCGACATCAGCCCCGCCAATAAACGTAGGCTAGACAAAGGAAAGGATAGGCTGTCAACATGCACGATTTCCTATGCCCACCGTTTCTGCTCTGCTTTCAATGCTTACATATGCATCACCCTACTCATATTAAGGCGCGTTCAATATTAAGGCGCGTTCAATCCTGATGATGGCGATTATTGATGGAACGGGCTCGACAACCGATACACTGCATCCACAAAGGCACCGGCATGTTCCGGTGGCACATCCTGATGAATCCCGTGCCCCAGATTGAATACGTGACCATTCCCATGGCCGAACGCGGTCAAAATCGTCTTAACTTCTTGCTCGATACGCGCGGGGGACGCATAGAGCATTGACGGGTCCATATTGCCTTGCAGCGCCACCTTATCCCCAACTCGCGTCCGCGCCTCACCGATATCCGTGGTCCAATCCAGACCCAGCGCATCACACCCTGTCGCGGCCATTGCTTCCAACCACTGACCGCCGCCTTTAGTAAACAACGTCACCGGTACGCGACGCCCCTCGTGCTCACGCAGCAAACCGTCCACAATTTTGTGCATGTAGTGCAGTGAAAACTCACGGTAATCGCGCCCGCTCAGCGCTCCGCCACAGGTGTCGAAAATCATCACCGATTGCGCACCGGCCTTGATCTGCGCATTCAAATACAGAATCACACTGTCAGCCAGCTTATCTAGCAGCAAGTGGAGCGTCTGTGGCTCAGCAAACAGCATTTTCTTGATAACCGTAAACGCTTTACTGCTGCCGTCTTCCACCATATAGGTTGCCAGTGTCCAGGGGCTGCCGGAAAAACCGATCAATGGCACCGCACCGGCCAGTTCGCGGTGAATTGTGCGAACCGCATCCATCACATAGCCCAGATCCTGTTCAGGATCGGGAACTGGCAAGCGCGCTACATCCGCAACGGTTCGAACTGGATGGATAAAACGCGGCCCTTCCACGGTTTCGAAATAGAGCCCCAATCCCATGGCATCGGGCACGGTGAGAATATCGGAAAACAGGATGGCTGCATCCAGCGCATAGCGCCGCAGCGGTTGCAGCGTGACTTCGCAAGCCAGATCTGGATTTCTGCACAGCGACATAAAATCACCCGCTTGTGCGCGCGTTGTTTTGTACTCTGGCAGATAGCGTCCTGCCTGGCGCATCATCCATACCGGCGTAACATCAACGTGTTGGCGCAGTAGCGCGCGTAGATAGCGATCATTTTTCAGGTCTGGCATGCGATGTCCTTTTGTCTCTCTGAGAGAGGGTTAAAACACGATAACGAAACGATTGGTCCGAAGTGTAGCACGCCAGCGGAGCTATTCCTGCCCATCGCGACCAGTACCATGGGTGTCTTCAATCAAACGTCTCGCGACCATACCCGGCGCGGTGGGAGAATCGGCAATCGGTAATCGGTAATCGGTAATCGGTAATCGGTAATCGGTAATCGGTAATCGGCAGTTGATTGTAGCGGAATTAACCGGCATCTCTGAGTTTTTGAGATCGTGCCGCAGGTTACCGTCGGCATACTCCGCCATGAATGCCATTATCAGCGGGTGCGGGAACGGCCAAGGCTGTGAGCTGATTGATGTATCGCAGATTTTTAATACGAATATCGCTCTCCATCATTTCATGGGCGACCGCTTATTCGAGTCTTTCGCACACTTCCACAAACCCCGCCAGCACAGTTATACATATTTCCGCGGTGACGCTGATGCTGCGCCAGCAAGATCTCTTCGCTACGCCAGATCGCTGTGATCACACACGGGGCAATTTGCGGGTAATACCGCTCTTTAAACTGCTGACACAAGCACGCTAGCTCCGTTTTGCTGCGAGCCATTTGCTGCCCACAATAGCCGCAAAACTGGTGCGAACGATAAAATTCGGCCAGTTGTACACCACCCCTGCCAGTTGAAATAGTGCCACATCTTTATCCAGCAGTTGCTTACAGAATCCATTTGCGACGTTTTTTGGTTACTGATCAGCCAAACGCACTCCTCCTGCCACTCCACTATCTCGCGTCTAACAATTCCTTCCGATCCGCACTGCGCCGCCGTTCCATGGGGGAGTTTCCATTCTATCAAGTCTGACCACCCATGCTCATCACCTTTTAATGTTTGTTCCATATCTTTTCTATTGCTCCATAGACATTTCACTGGCATTTTAACTGTCAGGGATATGGCAGAATTCCATCGTCACCGATTGCTCTTTCTTACTCAATGCACGGAGTCAACAATGTTAAACCAATTACAAAGTTTGACTGAGTACGTTGGTGGCAATAATGCGTTAATCAACCAATGGCTACAAGCGTGCAAGCAACTTCTGATTGCCTATTACCATTTGGTCGGCATTAAGCCGAACAAAGATAAACACACCCTACTCGATGAGTAGGCTCTGGATGATTTTTGCCGCAACCGTGTGGATTATCTTTCCGCCTGCCATTTCCATGGCTATGAGCGCATCTTGCAAGAGGCAGTCGCACTGAGCGATCAAAATCTGGCGCAAACGTACTATCTGGCACTGGCGTTGCAGGCCAACACGCAATTCATTATTGATTTCTACGACAGCAGCCTGGAGACTGCTGTCGATCACGATAACTGCATTGAGTTTCAGCAAGCGCTGTCAAGCGTCTGCGAAGTCATGGCGGAACGCTTTGCTCTGGAAGATCGACTGATTCGTCTGGTCGTTGATAATGAATAACACCATCGCCCCACCTTGAGTTTCAGCAAGCGCTGTCAAGCGTCTGCGAAGTCATGGCGGAACGCTTTGCTCTGGAAGATCGACTGATTCGTCTGGTCGTTGATAATGAATAACACCATCGCCCCACCTTAACATTTTAACACTGTCTTTCAGATGTCCTACAGTGTTAGCGTTTTATTAACCTCATGGTAATGGGTTATTGCCTGGTAAACAGGCGCTGTCTGACTATCTGGCTTATCTTGTCTCGGAGTGCCTGGAGTGTTTATGTCCTACATAAGCCGCAGGCTGAGATCGTTTATTCGGGATCGGGATTCGCGGAACCTGATCAGGTAAAACCTGCGAAAGGAATAAGAGTAATTCATTCCGTTTTGTCACTGTTGTCATCGCAATAGTGCGTAAAATTGGGGCCAAAGCAACTATAATTACTCCCTGCGAGCTCCAGACAAGCATTTTCCTTAACCATAATTATGAATATGCTATATCTCAATCACTCGCTATAACGCCTAAAATCCCATCTGACCGTCGCGAAAAGCACGAAGCCGCCGAGGCGTTTATTCATAACCTGCACGGTACCGACTTCCCTAACTCCACGCGTATCTGCATTACCTGGTCGCGCAGTGATATCCGGGTGCCGATGCAAGAAATCGCCCTTAGCTCAACGCTGGTTGGGGATACAAAGACAATTCCCGCTATGAACCTAACGAAGCAGTGCCGGTTTATGACACCGCGGGGCCGTATGGCGATCCCGATGCACGGCCGGATGGCCGGATGTGCGCACCGGACTGGCTAAACTGCGTGCCGATTGGATTACAGAACGTAACGACACCGAGCCGCTTTCCAGCGTTAGTTCCCGTTTTACCCAGCAGCGATTGGCGGATGCCGGATTGGATAACCTGCGCTTTGAATAGTTACCGCTACCCAAACGCGCCCAGTCAGGAAAGTGCGTCACGCAGTTATATGCGCCCTAAAGGAATCATCTCGCTAGAAATGACGTTTATCGCCATCCGCGAGAACATGGTACATGAGCGCATTCGCAGCGAAGTGCTGCGCCGCCAGCATCCAGGGCAAAGCTTTGGCGCGATCCTGCCGGGACAACATCACCCCGAAATTTGTACGTCAGGAAGTCGCAGCAGGGCGGGCCATTATCCCGTCCAACATCAATCACCCCGAATCTGAACCGATGATTATCGGGCGCAATTTTCTGGTCGAGGTGAACGCTAACACCGGCAACTCGACGGTCAACCTCGTCTATAGAGGAAAAGATGTGGAAAAACTGGTTTGATCCACGCTATGGGGCCCCGATACAATGATGGATCTCTCAACACAGGACGCTATATTCACGAAATCCCGCGAGTGAATACTGCGCAACAGCCCGGTGCCGATTGGTACCGTTCCTATTTATCAGGCGCTGGAGAAGGTCAACGGCGTGGCGGAAAACCTCACGTGGGAAATTTTCCGCGATATGCTGCTTGAGCAAGCAAAGCAAAGGGTTGATTAATTCATTCACGCAGGGGCGCTGCTGTACGGCTATGTGCCTATGACCGTACAGTGCGCCTGACCGGCATCGTATCGCGCGGAGGCTCTATCATGTCGAAGTGGTGCCTATCACACCGTCGGAAGAACTTCCTCTACGTCCACTTCCGTAAAATCTGCGAGATTTGTGCGGCTTACACTACAGTGTTGCTCTGTTGCTGGGCGATGGCTTTTGCGTCTAGGCTCCATTCAAGATGCCAACGACCAGGCGCAGTTTGCCGAGCTGCATACCCTTGGCGAGCTGACCAAAATCGCTTGGGAGTATGACGTACAAGTGATGATTGAAGGAGCGGGCATGGCATGTGCCGATGCAGATGATTCGCCGTAACATGACTAAGGAGCTGGAGCACTGCCACGAGGCGCCGTTCTATACATTGAGGACGCTAACCACCGATTATGCCATTTTGCTACGTTACGCTGAAAGAACACCTTGTGGGCTGCCTTACAAAGAGGATGTGAAGCAGGGGATTATCACCTACAAGATCGCCGCACATGCAGCCGATCTGGCGAAGTTGCATACTTCTGTTCCATGTGCAGCCACAAATTCTTCTCGATGAAAATTTCGCAGGAAGTACTTGAATATCTGGAGAAAAATTCTACCCCGCCGTGAAAGCGCAAGCCGATAGAAGTCGGTATGGCAGAGATGTCTGTCGGCCCAGTTCCGAGCGCGCGACAGTGAACTCTATCACAGTGCCAAGACACTGCTCGGGGAGAGGCAGCCAAATGAATCCGGCATTTCCCACAACCGCACTCAAACTCGGGCTTTATCCGGTAGTGGACAGCGCGACATGGATCGAGCGCCTGCTCGGTGCTGGCGTAAAACCATCCAGTTACGCATTAATGACAAAACCACAGAACAAGCTGAGACCGCCATCATGCAGGCCATCGCGCTCGGGCAGGATATTAACGATTTTTGGCAGTGGCCGTCAAATATCGGGCATACAGCGTGCATATGGTCAGGAGGATCTGGATAGCGCCGATCTGTAGGCAATCCGCAATTCGGAGCTACGTTTGGGTATTTCAAACCACAACGACGTGGAACTGACTCGCGCCGTAGCGCTCAAATCGTCTTATATCGCCTTCGGATATATCTTCCCGAAACAAACCAAAGAGATGCTCTTCGCCACGCAGAGCGTAAGCGAATTGAAGCGTCACATTGATGCGCTACAAGGGCGTTTCCTTACCGTGGCCATCGGTGGCATCAGTATTGAATGCGTGTCGAGCGTGCTGGCAACCGGCGTCAGCAGTATTGCAATGATCAGCGCAATCACGCACAGGCCGCCGACTAGCGCCAGGCCACTACCTTGCTCAGCCTGATTGAAAATCAGGAGGGTCATGATGCTTAACGATTCGGCACTGAGCGATCAAGAGTTCTTACGCTACAGCCGTCAATTGTTGCTAGAAGATATCGGCCCGGAAAACAGGAAAGGCTGAAAAAATCCCGCGTGCATCGGTATGGGCGGACTTAGGCACGCCTGCCGCGCTCTATCTCGCTGCCGCAGTGGTCGGTACCTTGCTGATCGCCGATGACGACCAGCAGCATATTTCCAATCTACAACGGCAAATCCTCTACCACCGCACGCAGGATATTTCTTGCCACAAAGCCACACTGGCCAAACAGAAGCTCTTGGCACTCTCAACCCGTTAACCCAAGGTAGTAACGCTCACCGAACGTCTGGCGAGAGAAACACTACGTAGCGCCGTTCAATAGGCCAATCTGGTGCTGGATTGCAGTGACAATATAACTACACGCCACATGATTAACGCCGCTTGCGTTCATCAGCAAACACCGTTGGTCAGCGGAAGTGCAGTTAGCTTTAGCGGACAACTGCTGGTGCTAACACCCCTATCCGCACGGCTGTTACGCCTGTCTCTACCCAGAAGCGACAGAGCCGCAGCGCAACTGCCGCACCACCGGTGTACTCGGACCGGTGGTCGGAGTTATAGGCACACTTCAGGGCACTGGAAGCCATTAAGCTACTTGGCGGGCTTGCCTTCCGCATTCAGCGGCAAGCTGCGCCTGTTTGATGGCAAGCAATAAAGCTGGCAAACCTTTCAGTTAAGCCGCTCAGCATGCTGTCCGGTATGTAAGGGTATCACGGCATGAACATCACGCTGAAAGACATCCCTATGGCGTGCAAGGCCCACGCTGGAAACTCTGCTGGCGGGGTTGGATCGCTTACAGCCCGGCACGGCGCTGGCGATAAAGCAGATCATTGTGCCGCGTGGCGACGATATTCTTCTTTTTCAGTCTATCGCAGGGGGTTGATATGTTGCAGATTGCCGATACTCTCTTTTCTTCCAGCTGATTAACCGGAATCGGTAAATTCGCCACCGCCGAACTGCAAGATGGCCCACACGCCTTTCGTTTAGCGGTGGAAGCGGGCGAGCGGGCACGCCAGGCTGGGCTAGGTCAACGCCCAACAGGTAGCAAGGACCAGCTCGTTAACCGGCTTATCTTCATCAGATAAGGTCGGAAGCGCAATCATGACGCACGCTTTTTCGTACTCGTTGGGAGCAGCTCGATTGGGATTTCATCACGCTCGATATCAACAGCAAAACTGCCACAATGTGGAAGGGGCTCTCACCGCAACTACACTCTCCCGTGACGATATGATGGCACTGGCAGCACTGCACTATCTGGAACCGCTAGCTGCACGAGCTCAGCAACTGACCCGATAACGCTTCGGTAATACCGTGGGCTTCTATTTTCTACTCTACCTTGTTCCACTCTACCTGGTCAAACCTGTGTGCCAATGGCTGCACCTGCTGTGGTTTCTCCATGAGGAGCCATATCAAGCGCAATACACTGAACCAAGAGGAAATTATGCGTGAAATCGCCACCATCAAAGCGCTGGTGTTTGACAATCTGCTGCTGATCACGGGGGAGGCATCAACGTAAAGTCAGCATGGATTATTTTCGCGACATGTTGCCACTGATTCGGCCACACTTCAGCGCGCTAATGATGGAAGTACAACCGATGGCGCAGAAGGATTACGCGGAGCTGAAAAGGCTGGGGCTGGATGGCGTGATGGTCTATCAGGAAACTTACCATCCGGTAACCTATCAGCAGCATCACCTACGCGGCAATAAAAAGGATTTCTATTGGCGCCTTGAGACACTGGATAGCTTGGGCATGTCTGGGATCGACAAGATCGGGATCGGCGCGTTGATCGGCTTATCGCACAGTTGGTGCACTGACTGTTATATATGGTGGCGGAGCATCTGCTGTATTTGCAGCAAACCTACTGGCAAAGTTATTATTCCATATCCTTTCCGCGTTTGCGGCCCTATGCGAGGGGGGGATCACACCCGCTTCGATCATGGATGAAGTACAGTTACTGCAAGTGATTTGAACGTTCCGCTTGTTGGCACCCGAAATTGTCGCTATCCACCCGAGAATCCCTATTTTCGCGATAACGTGCTATATATTATTGCTATCAACAGAGTTAGTGCATTTTCCAAAACGCAGCCGGGAGGCTATGCAGCGATCATTCCGAATTGGAGCAATTTCCCATTGATAATAGCCGCCAGGAAGCTTGTCGCACAGGCGATCGCGCAGGCCGGTCTGCAACCGATATGGAAAGACTGGGATGGTATTTGGAAAGGCAATCGCATCATCAAAATAACGCGGGATAAATGGGCGAATAGTGCCATAATTCGGCGACAAAACGGCCAAACCATGCACAATCTGTTTATATTTCGCTACGTAAAGTGATGATGTTGATGACATCAATGCGTCGACCAAAACCGAATTGTTCCATTCTATTTTTCGATTTTGCCCGCGCTGCCGATACAGGGTGGCCGCTCTCTCTCCCTGTATCGGCCCTTCTTTTCGCCATGCACCTAGTGGACGAATAAACTCCTGGGTGTAACAGCATAGCCCGTGCTGGTGTGTATTTGGTGTGTAAGCACGCATTCCACAGATAGCGTCCGGGTGCAATCCATCCCATACGCAACCCAGGAGCCAAACTTTTGGAAAATGAGTTGCAAAGTAACACTCGCCATCCTTATCAAAGGATTAATGGTGCGCGCCCGTGGATACTCTTACGCCAACTCGCCGTAAGCATCATCTTCAATAATGGAAATATCAAAACTGCTTTACCAGCACGATCAGCGCCTTCCTGCGCGCATCCGACATATAAAAACCAAGTGGTTATTGCAGCTAGGCACCAGCGTAACCGCTTTTATCGGCCACAGTGCCAGCTGCAATAGGCTTCCAGGTTGATGCCCATCACAGCATCGGTGGGGATTTCCACCACTTTGATCCCCAAACCACGCAGCGTTTATAGCGTTGTGATGCTTCAACGCTATAAAGAAATGGCACTGCACTGGCCGCACCGATCAGCATTAGACCGATATTCAGGAACATATCGCGCGACAGGCCGAATGTGCGATTGAGTAGTTCAAAGCAAAGGCCGTAACGATATAGATCGTCAACAGTTCTCCAAGGCGGAGGGGCAATGATCAGTAGAAATGCTTTTGAATATTTACGCAATGCTTCAAAATAGGGAACGAGCGAAGTTTATTGGCGCACTATTGCAGCGTTTTATTGGCTCCAAACTTCAAGCAACGTTGCACCGCCCAACTCGCCGCCGACGGCAAACCCTTTAATGGCGCGCATGGCGACCAGCTGCACCGGAGCCCAGCAGCCGATAGACGCAAATGAAGGCAATATACCAATTAACGCGGTGATGATCCCCATCATCCACACGGTGATCATTAACATACGTTTACGACCTAAACGATCGCAGCAGTAACCAAAACCCATGCCGCCTAGCGGGCAGAACAATAAGCTAACGCCAAAAATCCTAAATGTTGCCAACGTGCCCATGATAGGGCTTATCTGTGGGAAATTCATCGTTAAACACCAAATCGGCAACTATTTCGTACAGCAAAATCATATCAGTCGATAACTGCACCGAAAAAACTTTCCCAGGCGGCACAACGCGCCCGGTTATTTGTGTATGGCTTTCAAGGCAGAGATTGTGAGCTATTGTGGTTTGCTGCGCTATCGTGCAGCGACATTGGTTTGCTTGTGCTGTTCATGTTTATCTCGTTATTTTAAATTTATACAATTGTATACTAAATATTACTCATAAGAAATTTATATCATGGTTACAAAAGTATTCTTAAGAAGAATGCGTGACAGATAGGGTAGCAAGTCTGCTTTTTTCATTTTGCTCGCAGGCTGCGAGATAAAAACCCCGGGCAACGGACCACAGGGTTTAGGGGTTTAAGCTTTATCGGTAGATAGCTTATTCGTCGTCGTTGCTACCAAAACCTGCGTTCAGCAATTCAGCCAGGTTTGCAGAAGCTTCATCAGCACTCACCGGAGCGACTGCTGGCACTTCGCCCGCATGACGGCGACGCATGCGATCCTGGTGGTACGCATAACCGGTACCGGCCGGGATCAGACGACCCACGATAACATTCTCTTTCAAACCACGCAGTTCGTCGCGTTTACCCGCAACGGCCGCTTCTGTCAATACTCGGGTCGTTTCCTGGAACGATGCCGCAGAGATAAAGGATTCGGTTGCTAGAGATGCCTTGGTGATACCCAGCAGGTCACGGTGGTACGTAGCCGGGATTTTGCCATCCGCTTCCAACTGACGATTGGCGATCTTGATGCGCGACACTTCTATCTGCTCGCCTTCCAGGAACTGGGAACTACCCGCGCTGGCAATGGTCCCTTTACGCAGCATCTGACGAACGATAACTTCGATGTGTTTATCGTTAATCTTAACGCCTTGCAGACGATAAACTTCCTGCACTTCGTTGGTGATGTAGCGGGTTACCGCATGTACACCACGCAAACGCAGAATATCGTGCGCCGATTCCGGACCGTCAGAAACCACATCACCACATTCTACGCGTTCACCTTCAAACACGTTGAGCTGGCGCCATTTCGGGATCATCTCTTCGTAAGCATCGCTGCCATTCAACGGAGAGATTACTAGACGACGTTTGCCTTTGGTCTCTTTACCGAAGGAAATGATACCGGTGATTTCAGCCAGGATAGCCGGTTCTTTCGGACGACGAGCTTCGAATAGATCGGCAACGCGCGGCAGACCACCAGTGATATCCTTGGTACCGCCGGATTCCTGCGGAATACGAGCCAGTGTATCACCCGCACCGATCTGAGAGCCATCTTCCAACTGAACGATCGCTTTTCCTGGCAAGAAGTACTGTGCCGGTATGTCGGTGCCCGGGATCAATACATCGTTACCTTTGGTATCCACGATTTTCAGTGCCGGACGCAGATCTTTACCACCACCGGTACGTTCTGCACTGTCCAGAACCACGATGGAGGACAGACCAGTCAGTTCGTCTGTCTGACGAGTAATCGTCTGACCGTCTATCATATCGGTGAATCGAATGCTACCGCCCACTTCGCTAATAACTGGCATGGTATGCGGATCCCAGTTTGCGACGGTTTCACCGCCGGTCACTTTGTCACCGTTGCCTTTGCCCATTACCGCACCATATGGCACTTTGTAGCTTTCTTTGGTACGACCAAACTCGTCAATCAGTTTCAGCTCGGTGTTACGCGAGGTTATAACCAGCTTGCCCGCTGAGTTCTTAACGAACTTGACGTTTGATAGTTTCAGGCTACCTTTGTTTTTTACCTGAACGCTGGATTCAGCCGCCGCACGCGATGCCGCACCACCGATGTGGAACGTACGCATGGTCAGCTGAGTACCAGGTTCACCGATGGATTGTGCTGCGATAACCCCGATGGCCTCACCTTTGTTGATGATGTGACCACGTGCCAGGTCGCGACCGTAGCACTTGGCGCACACGCCGAAGTCGGTTTCACAACTTACCACAGAGCGAACTTTAACGACGTCGACGGAATTTTCTTCCAGCAGGTCACACCATTGTTCGTCCAGCAGCGTATTACGCGCCACCAAAATTTCAGCACTGCCCAACTTCAGAACGTCTTCAGCTGTTACACGACCCAGTACGCGCTCACGCAGCGGCTCTTTAACG
Source organism: Symbiopectobacterium sp. (assembly GCA_051710325.1). Classification (GTDB taxonomy): domain Bacteria; phylum Pseudomonadota; class Gammaproteobacteria; order Enterobacterales; family Enterobacteriaceae; genus Symbiopectobacterium. Next base: position 10,768 of record JBPETC010000024.1, on the reverse strand, counting down.
TCGCCACCTTCGATAACCGGAGTCATCATGATACCTTCGTGCGTGTCGCAATCGTCCTCGGTCACTACCAGATCCTGTGCCACGTCAACCAGACGACGGGTCAGGTAACCGGAGTTCGCTGTCTTCAACGCGGTATCCGCCAAACCTTTACGCGCACCGTGCGTGGATATGAAGTACTGGAGTACATTCAGACCTTCACGGAAATTCGCGGTGATCGGCGTTTCGATGATAGAGCCATCCGGCTTCGCCATCAGACCACGCATACCGGCCAACTGACGAATCTGTGCCGTAGAACCACGCGCACCGGAGTCGGCCATCATAAAGATGCTGTTAAAGGAAACCTGACGTTCTTCTTCGCCACCACGGTTGATAACGGTTTCTGTCGAGAGGTTTTCCATCATCGCTTTGGCAACGCGCTCGTTAGCAGCGGCCCAAATGTCGATGACTTTGTTGTAACGTTCGCCGGCGGTTACCAGACCAGACTGGAACTGTTCCTGGATTTCAGCAACTTCGGCTTCCGCTTCGTTGATGATCTCCACTTTCTTCGCCGGGATGACCATATCGTCGATACCAACAGAAGAACCGGAACGCGCTGCATAGGCCAAACCGGTGTACATGATCTGGTCAGCGAAGATAACGGTCGGCTTCAGCCCTAGCACGCGGTAACAGGTATTGAGCATCTTGGAGATGGCTTTTTTACCCAGCGCCTGGTTAACGATAGAGTACGGCAGACCTTTCGGTACGATCATCCACAGGATGGAACGGCCGATAGTGGTGTCGATTAGGCTGGTTTTAGCCAGCCACTCACCCTGCGCATTCTTCTCATGCTCGGTAATACGCACTTTAACGCGCGCATGCAGCGAGGCCAGACCTGCACGGTAGATACGTTCTGTTTCTTTCGGACCGGTCAGCACCATGCCTTCGCCTTTAGCGTTAACACAGTCACGGGTCATGTAGTACAGACCCAATACCACGTCCTGAGACGGGACGATGATAGGTTCGCCGTTCGCCGGAGATAAAATGTTGTTGGTGGACATCATCAGCGCACGCGCTTCCAACTGGGCTTCCAGCGTTAGCGGTACGTGAACAGCCATCTGGTCACCGTCGAAGTCGGCGTTATACGCCGCACACACCAACGGGTGGAGCTGAATGGCTTTACCTTCGATCAGAACTGGTTCGAAGGCCTGGATACCCAAACGATGCAGAGTTGGTGCACGGTTCAGCAGTACAGGATGTTCGCGGATAACTTCGTCCAGGATATCCCAAACCACGGCTTCTTCGCGCTCAACCATTTTCTTGGCGGCTTTGATGGTCGTAGCAAGACCACGCAGTTCCAGCTTGCCGTAAATGAACGGTTTGAACAGTTCGAGAGCCATTTTCTTTGGCAGACCGCACTGGTGCAGACGCAGGTACGGACCTACGGTAATAACAGAACGACCGGAGTAGTCCACGCGCTTACCGAGCAGGTTCTGACGGAAACGACCCTGCTTACCTTTGATCATGTCGGCCAAAGATTTCAGCGGACGCTTATTGGAACCGCTGATCGCACGACCGCGACGACCGTTATCCAGCAGAGCATCTACCGCTTCTTGCAGCATACGTTTTTCATTACGTACGATGATATCCGGAGCAGCCAGATCCAGAAGACGTTTCAAACGGTTGTTACGGTTGATAACGCGACGATACAGATCGTTCAGATCTGAGGTTGCGAAACGACCACCATCTAGCGGAACCAGCGGACGCAGATCCGGCGGCAACACAGGCAGCACGGTCAGGATCATCCACTCCGGCTTGTTGCCAGACTGTACGAACGCTTCCAGCAGCTTGATGCGCTTGGTCAGCTTTTTACGCTTGGTTTCAGAGTTGGTTTCATTCAACTCTTCGCGCAGATGCTCGCATTCCTGTTCCAGATCCATATTTTTCAACAGGGTCTGGATCGCTTCGGCACCCATCTTGGCGTCGAATTCGTCACCGAACTCTTCCAACGCGTCCAGATATTGCTCTTCAGTCAGGATCTGACGTTTTTCCAGATTGGTCATACCGCCTTCAATCACCACATAGGATTCGAAGTACAGCACGCGTTCGATATCGCGCAGCGGCATATCTAGCAGCAAGCCGATACGGGACGGCAGCGATTTCAGGAACCAGATATGCGCAGTCGGAGATGCCAGCTCGATGTGGCCCATACGCTCACGGCGCACTTTGGTTTGGGTCACTTCAACGCCGCATTTCTCACAGATGACGCCACGGTGTTTCAAGCGCTTGTATTTACCGCACAGGCACTCATAGTCTTTCACTGGACCGAAGATACGGGCGCAGAACAGACCGTCACGTTCTGGTTTGAACGTACGATAGTTAATAGTTTCCGGCTTTTTAATTTCACCGAAAGACCAGGAACGAATCATGTCTGGCGATGCCAGCGCAATTTTGATTGCATCAAACTCTTCGGTCTTGGTTTGCGCTTTCAGAAACTTTAATAAGTCTTTCACGGATTGGCTCCCGTCGGAGTTAGACCTGTTGGATGCCTGAGCCGAAGCTCAGGCACTCCTTTACACGAGCAAAGCGTACCAGAGAGCTGGATTAACCTTCTTCCAGCTCGATGTTGATACCCAGCGAGCGGATTTCTTTCAATAGTACGTTGAAAGACTCCGGCATGCCCGGTTCCATACGATGGTCGCCATCCACGATGTTTTTATACATCTTGGTACGGCCGTTGACGTCATCGGATTTTACCGTCAGCATTTCCTGAAGGGTATAAGCTGCGCCATACGCTTCCAGCGCCCACACTTCCATTTCACCGAAGCGTTGACCACCGAACTGGGCTTTACCACCCAACGGCTGCTGGGTTACCAGACTGTAAGAACCGGTGGAACGCGCGTGCATCTTGTCGTCAACCAAGTGGTTCAGTTTCAGCATGTACATGTAACCGACGGTTACTAAACGCTCAAACTGTTCACCAGTACGACCATCGAACAGCGTGATCTGACCGGAGGTCGGCAGGCCACCCAGCGTCAGCAGTTCTTTGATCTCGGACTCTTTGGCACCGTCGAACACTGGCGTTGCCAGTGGCATCCCTTTCTTCAGGTTGTCCGCCAGACGCGACACTTCATCATCAGTGAAGGTGTTGAGGTCGACTTTTTGACGCACGTCGTTGCCCAGATCATAGGCTTTCTGGATGAATTCGCGTAGTTTAGATACTTCTTCCTGACGCTTCAGCATTGAGTTGATCTTCTCGCCGATACCTTTAGCCGCCATACCCAGGTGGGTTTCCAGAATCTGACCAATGTTCATACGCGATGGAACGCCCAGCGGGTTCAATACGATATCGACCGGCATACCGTTCTCATCGTAAGGCATGTCCTCGATCGGGTTGATCTTGGAGATAACGCCCTTGTTTCCGTGGCGACCTGCCATCTTGTCACCCGGTTGAATCTGACGTTTAACAGCCAGATACACCTTGACGATCTTCAGGACGCCAGGAGCTAGATCGTCACCTTGCGTGATCTTGTGGCGCTTCGCTTCAAGTTTTCTCTCAAATTCGTGTTTCAATTCATCGTACTGCTCGGCTAGCTGTTCCAGCTGATTCTGTTTCTCTTCATCAGTCAGACCCAGTTCCAACCAACGCTCACGTGGCAGCTTGTCCAGCTTGTCTGCTTCCACGCTGCCGGAGACCAGCACAGCGTGAATACGGGCAAACAGACCGGCTTCAAGGATCTGCAATTCTTCCGTCAGGTCTTTTTTGGCCTGCTTCAGTTGCATCTCTTCGATTTCCAACGCACGTTTGTCTTTTTCCACGCCATCACGCGTGAAGATCTGAACGTCGATAAGCGTACCAGATACACCGTTCGGCACACGCAGGGAAGAGTCTTTAACGTCAGACGCTTTCTCACCGAAGATCGCGCGTAGCAGTTTCTCTTCCGGCGTCAGTTGAGTTTCGCCTTTCGGCGTCACTTTACCGACCAGAATGTCACCACCCGTTACTTCAGCACCGATATACACGATACCGGACTCATCCAGTTTTGAGAGCGCAGCTTCACCCACGTTCGGGATGTCGGCAGTGATTTCTTCTGGTCCCAGCTTAGTGTCACGAGATACACACGCTAGTTCCTGAATGTGGATAGAGGTGAAACGGTCTTCCTGCACCACACGCTCGGACACAAGGATGGAGTCTTCGAAGTTGTAACCGTTCCAAGGCATGAACGCGACGCGCATGTTCTGACCCAGAGCCAGTTCACCCAGATCGGTAGACGGGCCGTCAGCCAGCACATCGCCACGTTCAACCGGCTCACCCAAAGAAACACACGGCATCTGGTTGATACAGGTGTTCTGATTGGAACGAGTGTATTTGGTCAGGTTGTAGATGTCGATGCCTGCTTCGCCCGGATACATCTCGTCTTCGTTAACTTTGATAACGATACGGGATGCGTCAACGTACTGTACGGTACCACCGCGTTTGGCTACGGCAGTTACACCGGAGTCAACGGCCACCGCGCGTTCCATACCAGTACCTACCAGCGGCTTGTCAGCGCGAAGGGTCGGTACAGCCTGACGCTGCATGTTCGCACCCATCAGGGCGCGGTTGGCGTCATCGTGTTCCAGGAATGGGATCAGAGATGCACCGACGGAAACCACCTGCTGTGTAGAAACGTCCATGTAGTCAACCTGATCGCGGCTGAACAAGCTGGATTCGCCTTTGCTACGGCAGGTCACCAGATCGTTAACGAAATGCCCTTCTTCGTCGAGGTTGGTATTCGCCTGTGCAATAACGTAGTTGCCTTCTTCAATCGCGGACAGGTAATGGATTTCATCTGTTACCACACCGTCACGCACCAGACGATACGGGGTTTCAAGGAAACCGTATTCGTTGGTCTGCGCGTACACGGATAGTGAGTTGATCAGACCGATGTTCGGACCTTCGGGCGTTTCGATAGGACATACGCGACCGTAGTGGGTCGGGTGTACGTCACGCACCTCAAAGCCAGCGCGTTCACGGGTCAGACCGCCTGGGCCCAACGCGGAGATGCGGCGTTTGTGCGTAATTTCTGACAGAGGGTTGTTCTGGTCCATAAACTGGGACAGTTGGCTAGAACCGAAGAACTCTTTCACCGCCGACGAAATCGGCTTGGCGTTGATCATGTCCTGTGGCATCAGGGTATCCAGATCGCCCAGGGACAGACGCTCTTTCACTGCACGCTCTACGCGCACTAGGCCAACGCGGAATTGGTTTTCCGCCATTTCGCCCACGGAACGGATACGACGGTTGCCCAGGTGGTCGATATCATCGACTTCACCGGAACCGTTACGGATATCGATGAGCTTCTTCATCACTTGAATGATGTCGTCCTTGCTCAGGATACCGGAACCTTCAATCTCATCGCGCAGCAGAGAGCGGTTAAACTTCATGCGGCCAACAGCGGACAGATCGTAACGATCTTCAGAGAAGAACAGGTTCTCAAACAGCGTTTCTGCCGCTTCACGTGTCGGCGGCTCACCCGGACGCATCATACGATAGATTTCAACAAGCGCACTCAGGCGATCATTTGTCGGGTCTACACGCAGCGTTTCGGAGATATACGGGCCGTGATCCAGATCGTTGGTGAACAGAGTCTCAATACGCTTATGGCCTGCCTGGCTTAGTTTAGCCAGCAGATCCAGCGATAGCTCTACGTTCGCCACACCGATCAGTTCACTGGTGCTTGCGTCTATGTAATCTTTCGCTAGCACTTTCCCGGCGATGTATTCAACCGGTACTTCAATGCGTTCTACGCTGTCTTTTTCCAACTGGCGAATGTGACGCGCTGTGATACGGCGGCCTTTTTCAACGTACACTTTATCATTGGCTTCGATGTTGAACGAAGCGGTTTCACCGCGCAGGCGCTCAGGCACAAGATCCATTTTTAGCTTGTTGCCTTTGATTTCGTAGAAAATTTTTTCGAAGAATAGATCAAGGATTTCTTCAGTCGAGAAGCCTAGCGCTCGCAAAATAATGGTCGCAGGCAGCTTACGGCGACGGTCGATACGCACAAACAGGTTATCTTTCGGGTCGAACTCGAAATCCAGCCAGGAACCACGGTAAGGGATGATACGTGCGTTATACAGCACTTTACCGGAAGAGTGGGTTTTACCCTTGTCGCTGTCAAAGAACACGCCAGGACTACGGTGCAACTGAGAAACGACAACACGCTCAGTACCGTTGATAACAAAGGTCCCGTTTTCGGTCATGAGCGGAATTTCGCCCATGTACACTTCTTGTTCTTTGATGTCTTTTACGGTGCCTTCCGGCGCTTCGCGCTCGTAGATCACCAGACGCAGTTTGACGCGCAGCGGTGCTGAGAAGGTCACCCCGCGAATCTGACACTCTTTGACGTCAAATACGGGCTCACCCAAACGGTAGCTTACGTATTGCAGCTCAGAGCTACCGCTGTAGCTTGAAATTGGGAATACGGAACGGAATGCGGCTTCCAGACCGTACTGGCCTTCTTGATCTTGCTCGATGAACTTCTGAAACGAGTCAAGCTGGATAGAAAGGAGATAAGGTATGTCCAATACTTGCGGACGTTTACCAAAATCCTTACGAATGCGTTTTTTCTCGGTATAGGAGTAAACCATGGGGTTCCTCAGCTCGATGAAAAGTAAGAACCACTTGCTCCGTCCTGACAGGACGGTGCATTGCTACACGATTTTGTTGATCGAAAGACAATCTGCCTTTCATTAATACGTTTTTCTATCACTCTTAAATCATTTCATCGCTTTTGCACAGGCAGGGAACTCAGCTTGGAAAGCAGTATATTAAGGCGTCGATAGAAAATATTAGGATAATCCGTGCGCAAACTATGCGAAACACACAGATGCCCTACAGCACAAAAAGGCTGGTAACCAAAAGTCACCAGCCATCAACCTGAAAACTCAGGCTGCAACCGGAAGGGTTGGGTTATTTAACTTCAACTTCAGCGCCAGCTTCTTTCAGAGATTTCTTCAGAGCTTCAGCGTCATCTTTGCTTACGCCTTCTTTCAGCGCAACAGGTGCAGATTCAACCAGGTCTTTCGCTTCTTTCAGACCCAGGCCAGTCTCGCTACGAACAGCTTTAATTACGGCAACTTTGTTAGCGCCGATAACCTTCAGGATAACGTCGAATTCAGTTTTCTCTTCAGCAGCTTCATCAACAACAGGGCAAGCAGCTACAGCTACATCAGCGGCAGCAGAAACGCCGAATTTTTCTTCCATGGCAGAGATCAGCTCAACAACGTCCATTACGGACATGGCGGCAACTGCTTCGATAATTTGATCTTTAGTGATAGACATGACAATTGTTCCTAACAATCAGAAATAGTTTATACGTAAGCAAATGCGAAAACAGGAAAAGGGCGATCACGCCGCTTCTTTCTGATCGCGAACAGCTGCCAGAGTGCGGACCAGTTTGTCTGCAGAGGCTTCTTTCATGGTCGCCATCAGGCGTGCAATTGCTTCTTCGTAAGTCGGCAGCGTTGCCAGACGGTCAATTTGAGCCGCCGGAATCAACTCACCTCTAAAGGCCGCAGCTTTAACCTCGAATTTTGTATTCGCTTTTGCGAACTCTTTGAACAGACGAGCAGCAGAGCCCGGGTGTTCCATAGAATATGCAATCAAGGTCGGACCAACAAACGTGTCTTTCAGGCATTCGAACTGAGTGCCTTTAACGACGCGACGCAGCAGGGTGTTACGAACAACACGCATGTATACGCCAGCTTCACGACCTGCTTTACGCAGTTCAGTCATTTTATCTACGGTTATGCCACTAGAATCCGCAACAACCGCAGACAGCGCGCCTTTGGCCACTTCTCTGACTTCAACAACAATCGCTTGTTTGTCTTGAAGATTTAATGCCATTAGCTTATGTGCTCCTGGATATAGCCGGAATACATTTCCGGAACTCACTTCACCTGCAACCACATGGAAAACAGGCATCAAAATACGGTGAGCAGAATAGAATTCAGTAAAAGAAAATTTTCTTTAGGTTCTGTCACCGTCTACGCAGGAAAATTAAGCGTCTCTTTTTTCAGGCAAACCAGAAAACGTTGAAGCACCTTCGGTCTTGGAGGGAGGCCTGGATCAGGACAGGCTTCAACCGAAAAAATCTGTTTCATCCATTTAAGGAAAATGGGCGTAGAATTATACGTACATCTTACGCCCAGGTAAAGAGCTATCAGTTAGCGACCGCGTTCAGGCCACTATGATCAACGGCAATGCCAGCACCCATGGTGGTGGAGATGCTAACTTTCTTGATGTATACGCCTTTCGCTTGAGCTGGTTTGGTTTTTTTTAGAGCAATCAGTAAAACTTCTAGGTTTTCTTTCAGTTTGTCAGCGTCGAAATCAACCTTACCGATGGTGGTGTGGATGATACCGTTTTTGTCGTTACGGTAACGAATCTGACCAGCTTTCGCGTTTTTAACCGCTTCAGCAACGTTCGGCGTTACAGTACCGACTTTCGGGTTAGGCATCAGGCCACGCGGACCCAGAACCTGACCCAACTGGCTAACAACGCGCGTTGCATCCGGAGAAGCAATAACCACGTCAAAGTTCATTTCGCCTTTCTTGATCTGGTCAGCCAGGTCTTCCATACCTACCAGCTCTGCGCCAACTGCTTTAGCAGCTTCAATGTTTGCGCCTTGGGTAAATACGGCAACGCGAACGGAACGGCCAGTACCGTACGGCAATACAGTCGCGCCACGAACGTTCTGATCAGATTTACGTGCGTCGATGCCCAGGTTTACGGCAACGTCAACGCTTTCAACAAACTTAGCAGTGGCCAGCTCTTTAAGCAGGGCTACAGCTTCGTTGATGTCATATTGTTTGGTAACATCAACTTTCTCACGGATCAGGCGCATGCGCTTGGTCAGCTTAGCCATCTCTTAGTCCTCCACTTCCAAACCCATGGAACGAGCAGTACCCGCGATGGAACGCGTCATAGCGTCCACGTCAGCACCTGTCATATCCGCCGCTTTAGTCTGGGCAATTTCCATAACATGAGCGTGGGTTACTTTACCTACTTTGTCTTTGTTCGGTTTGCTAGAACCAGACTTGATACCAGACGCTTTCTTCAGCAGAACTACTGCCGGAGGCGTTTTAGTAACGAAAGTGAAGGAACGGTCGGAATAAACGGTGATCACAACCGGAATTGGCAGACCTTTTTCCAGGCTTTCTGTTTTAGCATTGAATGCCTTACAGAATTCCATGATGTTCACACCTTGCTGACCCAGAGCAGGACCAACCGGCGGGCTTGGGTTAGCCATACCAGCTGCAACTTGCAGCTTGACGTAGGCTTGTAATTTCTTGGCCATTTAACTTTCCTCTAATGGGTAATAGCGCCTTAAAAAGGCTCCCCCGTGATTTTTGATTTTTTCAGATGCCATTAGCACCTAAAAACAAAAAGCGCGAAATAATAGATTAATTTCGCGCCAGATACAACAATTTCTTTCGAACGCTAGGCTATATCAGTCCTTTTCCACCTGGCCAAAATCCAGCTCAACGGGCGTAGCACGTCCGAAGATGGAGACCGACACTTTCAGGCGGCTTTTCTCGTAATCCACTTCTTCCACCACACCGTTGAAATCGGCAAATGGGCCGCCGTTGATGCGCACCATTTCTCCCGGTTCGAATAGCGTTTTCGGACGTGGCTTATCGCCCACCTGTTGCAGGCGGTTCATGATAGCGTCAACTTCTTTGTCGCTGATCGGCGCAGGACGATCGGACGTACCGCCGATAAAGCCTATCACACGCGGAACGCTACGCACCAAGTGCCAGCTGGCGTCTTCCATTACCATCTGTACTAACACGTAGCCAGGAAAGAATTTTCGTTCGCTTTTACGACGTTGACCGCCATGAGTCTCAACCACTTCCTCTGTCGGCACCATGACGTCGCCAAACAGCTCTTCCATGTTGTGCAATTTGATGTGATCGCGCAGCGATTGTGCAATCCGGCCTTCAAAGCCGGAAAACGTCTGAATGACATACCACCGTTTTTTTGGAGCTTCAAACATCTTAATCTTAGAACCTCAGGCCTGTGATAAATGATATCAAACGTACCAGAATACCATCCAGCCCCCACAGAATCAGTGACATCACGGCAGTTACCGCGGCAACGACCAATGTGGTATGCAGAGTTTCCTGGCGGGTTGGCCAAATCACTTTACGAACTTCAGTGCGCGCTTCGCGGGCAAAGGTCACCGTTGCTTTCCCTTTGGCGGTTAACAGTGCAACACCGCCTGCGGCGGCAATCAGGATAACAATGGGCAATACGCGAAGCGGCAGACTGTACCCGCGGTAGTAATAATTACCCACTATGGCAACAACGAGTAAAGCCGCCACAACCAGCCACTTGATCACTTCCAGACCACACCCACCACCCTGGGTCTCGGTATTTGCACTCATAAATCAACCTGTCACTCATGAATCAAATAAATAACTTTGCCCCGCAACGCAGCGGCAAACCAAACCGATATAATGTTTCTCTCGCAGCAAAACTCGGCATCTACGCTATAATCTATAGCGCCTATACTCAGAACAGGCTAAGCAGGATTATACGCCAAAATCCGTGATGAGATAGGCACTGCAGTAAAAGGGCATCATTTGATGCCGTTTTACTGCATGTTGAGTCAAATTTATCAGTGATTAAGCCATAATTTTGGCAACAACACCTGCACCAACGGTACGACCGCCTTCACGAATTGCGAAACGCAAACCATCGTCCATTGCGATCGGGTGGATCAGGGTAACAACCATTTTTATG
>JBPETC010000023.1:0-22016 GCA_051710325.1 Symbiopectobacterium sp. | reverse complement strand
TTTTGCTTTTGTAAGTTCGTCGTTGTAAGCCCTATAGCCATCAGTGCACCAAAATGCCACTCTGAACCCTGAGAGCAGTTCCAGCAACTTACGCAGGAGAGGCACAAATGCATGAGGGATAATCCGCACTTTTTTCTTTTAGCATACACCTGCTCCTCAGGGTATTAGTCGGGATAGCCATTTGGATGTTTAGATTGCCAGCGCCATGTATCCTCCGCCATTCGCGCTAACGTCCGGGTAACGCGCTAGTGGAGTTCATTGGCCGCTTTTCCCGGATCGGGGTCCAATAGGCGGGAAGATCGCCCTCGCGGCGCGGGGCGAAGTGATAGGGCAGCTGTTTATCGCATGCCCGACTAAATGCTTGCACGACGTGCAATACACTGTAGCCAACACCAGCTCCAAGGTTGTAAATATGTACTCCCGGGCGTTGATGCAGTGCTTTCATTGCTGCCACGTGACAGTCGGCAAGATCGACCACATGGATGCAATCTCTGACGCAGGTGCCATCTTCCGTCGGGTAGTCATTCCCGAAGACAGACAGCGATACTCTGCGACCAATGGCGATTTGCGCGATAAAGGGCATCAAATTGTTAGGGATGCCTTGCAGATCTTCGCCCATCTCTCCTGAATGGTGTGTCCCAACCGGGTTGAAATAGCGTAATAAGGCAATGCATCCACTCTGGATGCGCTTTCTGTGAGTCTGTCAGGAGGGATCTGTTCCACGATCAAATTGCTGCCGCCCGTAAGGGGCTGGCAGGCATACCGGTGGGAAAGCTTTCCTGATAAGGGATACGTGACTGATCGCCATAGACCGTTGCAGAGGAACTGAAAATCAGGTTTTTACGCCCGCTTTCCATGGCTTTAACCAGCGTTAGGGTGCCATAGATGTTATTATCATAGTATTCAACAGGCTTTCTGACGGATTCTGCGACCGCTTTTAGCGCAGCAGCAAAATAGATCACGGCATCGATATTTTTAGTGGAGAAAATACGATCTAATAAAACGCTATCGCGAATATCGCCTTGATAAACGGGTACTGCCTTTCCGGTAAGACGGGTAAGGATTTCCACAACGCTGGCCTTACTGTTGTTGCACAGGTTGTCCAGAATAATCGGGTGATGCCCGAATTCTAAAAGCTGAAAACAGGTATGACTGCCGATGTAACCGCTACCACCTGTCACTAAAACATTCATAAGAACCTCGATGACAAATGTTAAATAAAATTAACATAGCCTGTGGGGGAAAGGTGATCTGCAATGAAGATGTTGGCTAAAATTATGAGGTTTTTCATAAATCTTACCGGAAAGAATAATTCATTTCACACCTGAAAATCCATCAAATATTGGCGTTATAGCAGCGTGGTATAGCTATCACTTTAATCCATCAATAAGAATCCTTAACCTACTGCGCCGTGCAGGTAGGGAAAATACTATATATGCTGGGAAAGGGGTACTTGATTTTGAATAACAAAGCGTGATGAAAAATAAAAATGCAAAAGAGTCCCTGGTGTAAATGAAGGGGGATGGCTCCTAAAATCTTATTAGTTTGATTTTCCTTCGATTACACAGATTTATATAAAATGCCTGTGTAGCGAGAGGATACACATATTTTTTGATAAGTGAAAAACTGCTTATACCAGTATAAAACATTTTTATTGAATTTTAAATCGTATTAAATGAGGTATGCTACTGATCTGGTAGTAGTATATATTACTATAATAATTTACTTGTTGTTACTTCTCTCAATAAAGAGCGAAATTTTTTCGATTTTTTAATGGCCATTTTATATAAGTGCAGAGATATTACAGTGTGGTGTCATCAAAATATGATTTTAAATATTTTTATGTACTCATTTAATGTTTATTTAATGTAGTAATGTATCATCTTTTGTGGTGATATTTTACATTATAGTTTTTATCTCTGCTACCTTTAAATGAGAGGTGATAAATGAGTAGTAATATGCAGGGAAGTATCGTTCTCCCCAATATTTTGACAACATTACTTGATCAGCATAATAATTCCTATTTCATCAAATGGATAAGTTATCCATTTGTTTATGCTAACTTATCTGTTGCAAAAAAGTGGGCGTGCACTCACCAAGCGTTTTGGTCGATAAAACAGAATAATATTCATTCGCGTTTAACTTAATATTTAAGCATTGCAAAAGAGTAGCAATGGCAAGGTAATTACGTAATTACCGCCAGAAGAAAGCTTATTAAATTATATGTCAATCCAAAATCGGTAGATTGTCCTTTTATTTTTATAAAATTCCATTTTTACATGGAAATAACCAATGTATAGGTGTGTTAACTAATTGTAGGACATAGCTAACCGATTATTATGCTCGACATCTTTTGTAGAAAATATTTTACAAAAAATATACCACATAGCAAATGTAACACATTTCTATGATTTTACCGCTTTTTACCACCACAGCAATTATCATAAATTTTTTCCAAAACGGAATGTTAAATTTATAAAATCTGTTGGTTTTTTATTGTTGAGGGGGTTGTGTTTTTGTATAGCAGGATAAATTTGAATGAGCGGATGATGCGCTGTCATCCAGTGTGTAGGGCTCGTGCGCAAGGTTTTATTTCGTTTTTCAATTTATTTGAATGATGATAATAATTTTCTCTGATATTCACTCCTGAATGATAGCGCTATGATTGATTCCATCAAAGGCAAACAGCCTTTACATCAAACATTTGAACAGAAGGGTTTATATCGTGAACGTTATCGCAAAATTTGCCGCAGTTGTTGCTCTTTGTCTGGTTTCTTTCAGTAGCTTTTCTGCGCAAGATATGGGTACTGTATGCAAGTGAGTGGTGCAAGAAACGCTGAGTGCGTTTGAAGTTCAGGTAGCGGCAAAAACTGAAGCAACAGGTGCATCTTCCTACAAGATTGTGGCTGTATAGAGCCGGTAACGATCAACTGCGTGGTACCGCAATCCTGCACAAATGATTTCAAGATTGCTGATGGGCCAGCCAGAAAGGGGAGCGAAAGATCCCTTTTGTTTTGTGCATGGAGGTTCAATACTTGCCGTCTGGGATGTTACTCCGTCAAATTCCAGAAATAAAAACCAACCTTTACGGTTGGTTTTCTTGGGATTATTTGGTCGGCACGAGAGGATTTGAACCTCCGACCCCTGACACCCCATGACAGTGCGCTACCAGGCTGCGCTACGTGCCGACGCTATGAAGCGCTATATTACCATCTCCTGAACCGATTGCAATAACCAGCTGGCGCGATCGTTTTAGATTTAGGGAGTTAGTTGGCAATAAATCTCCTTTCGTTGGTGAGTATCTGTAACAATAGCGGTAAACTCGGCTTTTCATCACGCAATTTTTCGCCGTCGCTGTTGTAGCTATCGTAGCTACCATTGGCTTCCAATTGGATGATCTGCTCTGGCGTTGTGATCATCAATGCACCATGGTTGCCGTTCACCAGCCAGTTATTACGTCGTTGGGCCGCAAACAGGTCTTCACCTTGCGCGTAATCCGTAGTGGACGTTTTGACATGCAGCAAGCGCTGCATCAGCGTGACCATAACGTCTTTTTGATCCGTCATTTTACTGATAGTCTGCGCCGGTGTGCCCGGCCAATGCACTACCAGTGGAATCTGCCACTGTGAGCGACGGTAGTGGCTGCCTTTATCCTGTTCGCTGGATTTTGCCGTAATAATCACGACGGTATTATCCAGTTTGCCTTGGCTTTGCAGCGTATTAAGTATTGCGCTGATGTTTTGATCGGTGTCTTTAGCATCCGTTAGCGCTCGGGTGCCAGTGATGCCAAGCTCAATATAAGAGAACCACGGCGATGTGGTTTGCGTACCAGTTTCCAGCCAAGCCTGCCACTGTTGCACAGTATCAACATCACGTTGAATTACCGGTACTGAAAGTGAAAAATCTGATAGCAGTGCCTGGCGATAAAGCGGGTTATCAAAGCCATTGCTTGAGAAAAGACCAAATTGATAGCCCTGTTGGTTCAAGGAACTCACCAACGCTGATGGCGTGCGTGCACTCAATACTCCATCCATGTAAGTTGTCGAGATGCCATAGAACAGGTTGAACAGGCTGCTTTGGGCATTCTGGCTGACATTGAAATGGTTGCTGAAGTGCACGTTCTCTTCTGCAAAACGCATCAACTGCGGCATACGAGTGAGTGGCAGTTGATCTGCCACCACAATCAGTAGATTGTAGCCGCTGCCAGCATTGCGGAACTGAATATTATTCAGCGGGTATTCCAGCGTAATTGCCTCAGGGCTGCCCTGTAGCGTAATGCGTCGCTCATACGCTTGAGCGTCCAGTAGGCCGTGTTTTTCCAGAAATCGTCGCGCAGTCATTGGATAGGATAACGGTAATGTCGCACGCTGCATGGTGATAGGGCGATAGAAGTTAGCATCAGCCCAGATATACATCATATGCGAGGCGAAAAATGTACTGATAAATACAGCAGCGACCGGCATGCCAATGCTGTGACGGTTCAGGCTACGCAGTTTTTTCCAGCACCAGGTGCTAAACAGAATCTCAACCATGAAAATCACGGGGATGCCGATAAACATTAGTTGCCACTCACGGGCCAGGTCACTTTGCTCTGGAGTGATCACCAGCTCCCAGACGGTGAGATTCAAGTGCAGGTGGAAGCGGCTAAACACCTCCATATCCAGCAACAGCAGCGTCAGCCCCGTGGTTGCCAACGCCGCAGAAAGAAAACGCAGAAAACGTTGCGACATCACCACGAATGTCAACGGAAAAACAATCAACAGATAGACGGCAAAAACGATAAAACTAAAATGCCCCAGCCAACTGAGAATGGCATAGCTACGGCCAAGTAACGACGATGGCCAATCCGCCACGAACAGATAGCGGCTTCCCACCCCCAGACTTAACAGGATGTTACATAGCGCGAACCAATGCCCCCAACTGATCATCTGGGAAGCTTTTTCGCGATAGTTGTGACGGTTGCTTACCATAAGCCTCTGGTCGGTGTTAGTGCACGTTGTGGTAGTGATGGATGCCTGCAACGCATCAGAAAAAGAAACGAGCCAATACCTGACGCTGCTCCAGTGCTACGCTGGTGTTGATAAGGTTAGTGACCATATTGCCAAAAAGCACCAAGGAGAGATCAGTAGGAGTACGGTGTATTTCCAATACGCTTACCAATTTGGAAAGCACTTGTTCGATGAGTTTTTCACTATAACGGGATAATTGTGCCATAAAAGGGCGATTCTCAAACTGATAAAGGGGAATATCTTACCGTAACGACCTGACGTTTTCCGAAATTTTATCATTTTAGATTCAACCGTTGGAGGTTGGAGGTTTTCTCTTTGCAGGGGACCTGCGTTAGCATTTGAATACGCTCCTTGCTAAAAGGAGCGTTTATCATGAGTCTGGATATCGACCAGATTGCCTTGCGTCAGCTTGTCAAACGTGATGAGCAAGCGTTAGAGTTGGTGTTACGGGATTCGTTATTGGATTCCACCCCTGCCGTTGACGAGATGATGGCCGAGTTGCACCGCGTCTACAGTGCGAAAAATAAGGCCTACGGCGTGTTCGAGGAACAGAGGGAACTGGCCCCAGGCATTGCGTGGCTGCTGTAAAGGGGAGGAAGATTTCCTTGGGTTTATCCGCGCGGCCACGGCTCGGTTGCGTAATGAGCTAGCAAAATATCCCTTTGCTGAAGGGGCATCGTGCTGTTTTGCCAATACCGCTATCTGGCGGCTGAGCATCTTACTGGTTGCGGTGCTGAGCAGTTGCAGCAGCATGCGCGTCAATGAACAGCTGTATATCCCGATGCGGATATAGTGGCGCGTATCGATCTCACGGAATGTGAGACCAACCCGGAATCTCAACGCTATCTGGCCTTCCTGAAAGGACGGATAGGGCGAAATTTCGCTGATTTCTTTATGAATTTACTCAGTACCAGCGCGAGCTTGATACCAAAGCGCAGACTCGCAGCCTTGTTGCAGGCGGTGCATGATTATTGTGCCGATGCGCAGCTGGATAAAAACGAGGGTCAGCAATACCGTCAGCAGGTGTACAGCTACTACAATGAGCAATTGAAGGCAAGGGGAAGAATAGAGGTTGCTGCGTTATCGCAGGAGCTGCCAGCGTTGGGAGAGAAAACCTTCCATGCTTTTTCGGAAGAGCAGGACTATGAATTGGAAGAGAGTTTCCCAGTGGATCGTAGAACGCTGCGCTAATTGACCAAGTTCGCTAGCAATGGCGGTGGGTGTTGACGATCAATTTTGATGCCTTGCTCTGCTGGGCGAACGTATTTTCTAGGATCCGACAATCGACACGCTTACCATTAAAGGAACGCTGCCGAATTTGCTCGATCAGCTACAGCGCCGTTTAAGCAGCGGTAATAAACAAGCGGCCAGAAAAAGAAAAACGCCGCATAAGCGGCGTTTTTCTGAATCGACATTCTTGCCTACTAAGAAAACTCGCGGCGTCCCCACATATTTCTCCAAACGATTAAGCGCGAACGAAGTCGATGTGAATCAGTTTCGGCTTGTAAGCGTGACGTTGAACAGCCTGAACTTTCACTTTTTCTTCTTTACCATCAACAACCATGGTCAGAACTTCGCCGTAAAAACCTTCTTTATCTTCCAGGTTTTTAACGCTGTCGTGATCCAGGGCAATAGATACCGGCGCTTCCGCACCACCATAGATGACGGCTGGGAATTTGCTAGCTGCACGCACGCGGCGGCTCGCACCCTTACCCTGCTCTTTACGTACTTCTGCGTTAATAGTGATCATGATTTTCTCTATTTTAGAAAATACACCTGCTACAGCCTAACCCAGCAACAGGTTAGGTTATTTGCAATGAACAGATTTGCTTTTGCATGACAAAAACAGCTGCATTCTAACGAAATATCTATGTGGCGGCAAATGAGACCGTATTATTATGCCAGCTAGCGTAATTCATTGGCGCGCCGAAAACGGCCTTCATAATCAAATAGTTTCTCCCTAACTTGCCAAAAGCCTTTCCGCTGTTTGCCTTGGCGTCGCGCCACGACAAAGTCCGGTGCACGCAACAGTAATCGTACTGAATGCGAGCGCCATTATCGTCTTCTTTATAGCCCTGGAAGGGTCGACCATAGTGTTTGATGATATCACCATCCGCCGTGGTTTTTACCCAAAACAGTTTGGCAAACCACACTGCGGGAAAAGCACCGATGCCGGCTGGCTACCGCTGTGCGGTTTATGGCTGCCTACTTCCGGCATAATATAACTCATTGGGATTCCCGGCATAATCCAGAATTAGACAATCCGTTTTTCCCGGCGACAGGCGCAGGCTACGTCCGACTCTGCTGATACAAGCTGACGGATTCTGTCGAACGCAGAATGGCGATAACGTCCACATGCGGTAGGTGGTGTACATCAAAGCCCGTCGTCAATACCGCCACATTGACCAGATAGTGCAACTGTTGTTGCTTAAAGGCAGCGATCAATGCATCGCGTTCTGCTGCAGGGGTTTCCCCGATGGTAAAAGCGGCTTTTCTAAAGCCAACAGATTGTACATTTCCCGGGTGTGCTCCACGGTCGCGGCAAAGATCATCACGCCTTTACGTTCTGTGCCGTAGCTGATGACTATCTGATTGATAATCTGGAGCGTCACGCGCTGCTACCATCGTAATTCACGGTCGAGTTCCGCATCGCTGAACAGGCCGTGGGGCTGTACGCTCAAACGGCTAAAATCATACTGCACTACTGGCATATCCAGGCGCTGCGGCGGTACCAGAAAGCCGTGTTTGATCATGTAACGCAGAGATAGTTCATAGATACAGTCGCGAAACAGACATTGTTTATCCACCAAGAATCATGCCGTGGCAGTGATACTGATAAATTCAGTCTTTGTTCAGGCAGTAAGGTGTTGCGGTAAGGCCGAGCAGGCGCAGTGTGGAATTTTGTGCGCGCAGGTGCGTAATGATTTGCTGATATTGGCTGTCATCGCCATTGCTGATGCAGTGGCATTCACCGATGATCAGTAGCGAGAACTGGCTAAATGTAAGCAGATTACGCACCACGGATTGCACGCTGCCAAATACCACTTTGCCTTCGCTGCGGCGCTGGTTAAGTTCGGCAGCAAAAATGTCGGCATTCAATCCACAGGCACAATATTTAGCATGATTCTGTTCGACCAGCCCTTTGACATGCGCCAGAACTAACACGCACCCTCGCGCTAACCGCGCCAGTTCGACAATCACCAGGCTTTTTCTGCACTGGTGGGTAATACGCGATCAGCGCAGGGTATTGCTGCTCCCGAAATAGGCCAGCGTAGCAGAAACTGCCTCCTGTTGATATAGCGTAAGGTGAACGCTATTGCCTAGTGTTGGCAGATCTTGCTGGCAGCTGTGTTAAACCATAGTGTCCTATGGGATAAACTTGTCTTTGTTTGACAGAAAATCCACCAGTATGGCCGCGCTCATGTTGGTCGCGGAGCAGG
Organism: Symbiopectobacterium sp.; assembly: GCA_051710325.1. Lineage (GTDB taxonomy): Bacteria > Pseudomonadota > Gammaproteobacteria > Enterobacterales > Enterobacteriaceae > Symbiopectobacterium. The sequence continues at coordinate 13,567 of JBPETC010000023.1, read as the reverse complement.
TGTGAAAGCATGCATCGGTACCGAAACGCGCCTCAATGGCAGCAATCAACCTCTCTGTAGTGTAGGATTCGGCAGAATCCAGCATCATAATATGCAGTACTTCATGACAGTGAATAGATGACATCGCGTACTCCTGTAATAACCCTAAAAATAAAAGATGTATTTATTCTATATTTTATGCGCCAGAGGTAAACCGCTCGTCAGCGGTTAATGAAAAACAATCGCACATTTTGTGCGTATCCATTATCACCGGATGCTGTAACTTCGATTAACCAGAGGGGGAAACGTCGGACGTTCTAGGAGCAATCGTTATCACTCGCTATACTACGACATGATTTTCCTTCCTTAATACAGACAGAAACTTTATTTTCTCATGTGATTGGACAAATTTTATCCCAGCAACTCGGGATTAGCCGTGCTGCGGTAGCACGGGAGCTGCGTGTAAGGTGGTTAAAAGCGGCGCATTCAAATTGGCACCTGAACATCAGGTTCAGTTCGATGACAACGCGATGCAGAATGGCCCGCGCTACTTTATGCTTAACAAGCCGCAGTGGTACGTGTGTTTAACGGAAGATCCGGATCACCCGACAATCCTCTATTTTATCGATGAGCTGGTTGCGCACAAACTGCATGCTGCAGGCTAATTGGATATTGATACCATTGGGCTGGTATTGCTGATCGACGATGGATAATGGTCACACCGCATCACGTCGCCTAAGCATCACTATGAAAAACCTATCTGGCCACGCTCGAATTACCGCTGGAAGACGATATGGCACACCAGTTTGAACAGGGGTGCAAAACTGCACGGCGAAAAATCGCTTACTAAACCCGCGCAACTGGAAAAGCTTGGATGACCATCAGGTTTGGTTAACCTTCGAGGAAGGGCGCTACCATCAGGTCAAACGGATGTTTGCCGCTGTGGGAAATCGCGTGGTTGAGTTACACCGTGAGCGCATTGGTGCTATTGCTTTGGATAACGCGCTTGAGCCGGGCGAGTATCGCGCACTGACGGAAGAAGAAGTGCGCCAGCGTTTTGCTGCGTTGAGCCGATTTTTGCCATACTACATGCAGTATGTATTATGCGCTTGTCAACCACCTAATGTAAATACAATGCGCCGCTGAGCCGGCCCTCAAATCTATTTCAACCATCACCGTGGTGGAGGCATGCCACTGCGGTGAATTTTTTGTTTTGCGGGCAAATACTCTGGGAGACATGCAGTGGGGAAGGTGCAATCACATAGTGGCTTGATTCTTATTCTTGGTTTGTTGTCGATGCTGACGCTGTTTGCCATCGATATGTACCTGCCGACACTGCCGGTGATTTCCAAAGAGTTCGGCGTGGAGATGAGCCAGGTGCAGATGATGTTAAGCGCCTACATCATTTTGCTATCGATCAGTTATTTTATGGCACGATGGCGGACAGCCTGGGGCGTAAACCCGTGATACTGGGGGAAATGCTAGTCTTTATGTTTGCTGGTATGCCAGCGCAACTCATTGAATACTTGAACCAAAAAAAGTCTTTAGCTACATGGTGGCAAGAGGTTTTCGTTTTCTGGTATGTTTTCTTTTTTTTAAGCGCTGGCCCCTTTGTCTATATCGATCTCTACGGTGTGTCTCCGCAGCATTTCGACTATTACTTTGCCCTGAACGTGGTCTTTCTGTTCCTGCCACCTACACCAATAGTCGTGTGGTGCGCCGCTTGGATGTGAACCAGATGTTTCGCATCGGGCTACTGATACAGTTTGCTGTCGGTATTGCGTTTATGGCTATCTACGCGTTGGATCTGGGCTTCTTGCCGTTGCTGTTGGGGTGGCTATCTATGTCTGCTGTATTGCGATAGTGATATCAAATGCCATTATGGCCGTGATACTGGATAATTTTCCGCATATGGCGAGCACTGCGTCCTCGCTGGCTGGCACGCTACGCTTTAGTATTGGCGTACTGGTCGGAAGTCTGCTATCACTTAGTGAGTTTTACCAGCGCCTGGCCGATGATCATCTCCATCTCACTCTGTTCTGTTGCCGCCTGCCTACTTTATGGTTACGCAGTTCCGCTCCCGCTGATTCCGTCCCCTTTTTTCCGTTTGCTGTAGTGATGCGGGAAACGGAAGCTTTTTGTTGCTGACCTTCAACGTCTGGGTCCATTATTTTGATCTTCCCTTTTTGTTCATGGTAAAATTGTCATCGGTGTCATATTGTTTTTTGGAATGTTGTTCTGTAAATATGAAATTTATGATTTAAAAGTGAACAATGTAAATAAAAGGGATTGAGATATTGCATGGAAAGCCTTAAATATAAGGCAACCTATAAAATCTTAAAATGTGATTAACATGGCATTAATCAGTATTGCAATTATTTCCATTCGCTAAGAATGGGTGAGTTATGACTATTGCAACGCGGATTCTTGTAGAAATGCTCATTCAGCAGTGTCGCCATATCTGGATACTGAGAGTGAACGCTTTCTTTGACGTCAATGTCATTGCGTTTGTTCACCATCATCATATCTGATGGAAAGTAATACTGGATACGCTCCAACTTTCGGTAGTGCATCGTTTGCCGCAGAGTTATCGTTGGCTATCAGGCTTCGCTGGTATCAAGGTGGAGCCGATTCTGCTGAGCGGTATTCCCCCGCGGGGACGAGATGAGGATAATAAACTAATTAGCTTTAAATTATTAAGCCACGACGGCGAAATGGCCTGGGTTATTTTACGTCAGTTTAACCAGTCTCTGGCTGAAATGCAGGTTGATTATGCCGTGTTGGAATTGGAAGGTGAATCCTGCCTGTTTTTACACCGTGATGATGAAAACATAGCATTGTGTCGTCTTAAAAATGTGGGCGCCGCCGTCGTGGAACCCTGAGTGCATTCTATCCGTTTTAAACGCCATACCTCTGGCCATGACATGGCGTGTATGATACAATACGATGGCCATGCGCAGCAGTTCTTGTGTATAGGCGCTCTTGAGGCGCGGGAAAAACTGTTCACAACGCTCTTGTTCTGCAACCTAGCCTAGACGCAGCATGATAACTTGATGGCACAGCGCACGCACCACTTGTGGTCATCGCTAATTAGATAAGCCAGCTGGCGTTTTTGCTGCAAGGTTTTCAATAATGTTAGAATCTGCGCCTGTACGGTTCTATCCAGCGACGAGGTGATTCGTCAAGAATCAGCGGTGCGTGTTCGAGGACTAGCGCTCTGGCGATCTGCCGCTGACCATCGGAGGATTCCAACGGGTAGTGGTGACGAAATTCGGGATTAAGGTCGACTTCGCGCATCACCTCAATAACCACTTTTCTCGATCGGAGGCACTCATCTTCTTGTGTATTTTCAGCCATTCTCCGATAATTTTAAGCGCGGATGCGCCGTGGATTAAACGACGAATTGAGGTCCTGAAATACCACCTGGATCTGTATACGCAATGGTAACACTTGGCGGCGATTAAATTGGTTCAGCGGTTATTCATCAAACACAATGTTACCGCGTGAGGCGATGAGCCGTAATAATGCTAGTCCTGTCGTGCTTTTCCCTGAACCGGATTCTCCCATCAGTCACAGGCTTTCGCCACGACATAAGGTGAAGTTCAACCCATTGACGATGGTTTTCTGCCACTGTACGCCGAAACAGCCCACGCTTGATGGGGAATGAAATCGAGAGTTTTTCTACGTGTAGCAGCGTTGGCGTATTATCCGGTAGAGGCAGAGCAGAACAGGAGGATTCGGCATCAAGCAGCTATCGTGTGTAGCTGTGCTGCGATGTAGCGAAGAGGTCGTGACAACGATTTTGTTCTACGCATCGCCTACTCTGCATCATGGCAACCTTGTCTGCCAGTTGCTTGACGATATTCAGGTTATGTGTGATGAACAGCAGGCTCATACTCAACTCTTGTTTAAGTTCACGCAATAAGGTAAGAATTTGTGCGTGCACGGTGACATCCAGAGCGGTAGTTGGCTCATCAGCAATCAGTAAATCTGGTTGCATCAGCAGGGCCATCGCGATCATTACCCGCTGGCGTTCACCGCCCGACAGTTGATGAGGAAAGTCTTTCAGGTGTGTCTGCCGTATACTAACGCGATCTAAACAGGTAAGCACTTCATACTGCGCGCAACGTCTCGCGTCATTTGCGCGGTGCAACGTCATCACTTCCATTAATTGCTTTTCAATGCTGTGTAGCGGGTTCAGTGACACTATCGGTTCCTGAAAGATAGCGATACGGTTGTCATGCAGTTTGCGTAACCGTATTTCTGGCGTATGCAGCAGCGATTCGGCGTCAAACAGGATATCCCCTTGAGGATAGATAACCGGCCGGAGACGGCAGCAGACGCAGTACCGACAGCGCAGTGACGCTCTTTCCCGATCCGGATTTACCCACACAACTTAAAGCTAGCGTTTCACCGCGCTCGACGTTGAAGGATACCGAATTCACTACCTGATGCACCTGTTCATCTTGGCGAAACGCGATGCTGAGATCCTAAATCTGTAACAGTGGAGTTAGATTTATATCAATGTGCCTTTCTGAGATCAAAAGCGCCGCGCACCGCTGCGTCAATAAAAATCAGTAACGATAAAAGGGTTGCCAATACCAAAAATACGGTAATGCCGAACCAGGGGAGCCTAAAGATTATTCTTCCCTTCGAAGGTAGTTTCAGGGTAATTCTCACCAGCTTGTACCAGCAGTGGTTTATCATTGGCCAGCAGTTCGTCGAACAGGCTGAAGGTAAGCAACATCAGAAAGATCAGCAGTGACCAGTAGCCACTGCGATTGGTGCGGAAACGGGCTCAGCGCGCCAGATTTATTGGGCTGATTCAACTCATTGTCGTCCCTCAAAATCAATACGCGGATCGACACCAGTGCATAGGTCATGTCGCTGACAATATTCAGCAGCAGACCAATGAACGTGAAGATATAGAGCCTATCAAACATCACCGCGTAGTCGCGTTGCAGTGTGGTATCATAACCAACAGACCAAGCCCGTTGAGTGAGAACATCACTTCAATCAGCAACGAACCGGTGAAAAACATGTTGATAAAGGTAGCCGGGAACCCGGAAATCACCAGCAGCATGGCGTTACGGAAGACATGGCGGTACAGAATACTGTTTTCGTCCAGCTCTTTGGCACGTGCGGTGATTTACATATTGCTTGCGAATCTCGTTCATAAATGAGTTTTTAGTCAGCATGATCAGCGTTGAAAAGCCGCCAATCACCGTTTCCAGTACGGGCAACGTGATGTGCCACAGGTAATCGGTGATTTTACTGTACCAGGGCAGGGTGTCGACATTACTCGATACCAGATACCAGAGCCCAGCATAGCTGGCGCCGGCAAACAGCACAATCAGCAAAATGGCAAACAAGAATGCTAGGATAGCATAGCCGATAATAATCAGAGTGCTGCTCCAGGTATCAAACAGTGTACCGTTCTTGATCGCCTTTTTGATGCTAAGTAGGATTGAGACCAGATAAATGATCAGCGTGCTCCATAACCACAGTGTGACAGAAACCGGCATACTTTGCTTGATAAGCTTCATAAGCGAGGATCCGCGAAACAGGCTATCACCAAAATCCAGTTGGGCATAGTTCCACAGCAGTATGAAATAGCGCTCGTGAATCGGCTTATCAAAACCCATAGCGTTTGGTGATTTCCGCAATCACCTCTGGGTTCAGCCCGCGAGCGTCACGGTAGGAGTAGGCATTTCCACGGTCAGTGTACCACCACCGCTACGTGCCATAGCACCATCCATGCCGCCCCGGCACTAAACCCGCTGCCCTGACCCATCTCGATATGGCGGCAATGACCTGATCAACCGGGCCGCCTGGTGGCTATCTGCACAATAAAAAGTTAATGGTAATAATGATCACAGCGTGTGGATTACCAGCAAAAGTCGGCGTAGTAAATAGGTTCCTACCATAGCTCCTTAACGGCGTTCTGGCGGCAATGACTGTGCTCGCTGTACATCTTACTACCAGCTATCCAACCCTAACGTATAGGCCGGTCGGGTTGCTGGCATGGCGAATTTATTCCAGTAAGCGTAGAGATCGTGATTGGAGTACCACGTGGGGAATCATGAGTTGATTCCAGGTCACTGCCCGGTCTAGCACGCGGATAAGGAACAGTAATTCCGCCTTATTTCCCTGATGCGCATCGCTTTGCTCAGTAAGTGCGTCAATGGCCGGATAGCTCACGCTCGCCGTGTTATATTGAATCGAGGTATTTCGTATGCCAGCTAAATTTGAGGTTGTCATCCTGGGTAATTCTTGCCGGGTAAAGGCGGGCGAGTATATCAAAATCGCGAGTGCGCAGACGATTTATGAACTGCCCGCTGTCAATCAAACGCAATTATCGATGCTCAAACGTTTGAGATTTTGCTGGAACGGCAGTACGTACTGCACGTTGGCAGCGCTGGTGAGCAATAATTCGAAGGTAAACGGTTGTCCGGTTTTGCGGTTGATCAACTTCTAGTTTTTCAATTCCCAGCCCGCGTCCTCAAGCAACTGCAAGGCTTGTTGCCAATGGGCGCGATAGTAGCCGATGCCATCACTTTCTGGCGGTTGAAAGCTTGGGGCCAAAACACTTCAGGCGGTATTTTGTCCCTAAGCGGCTCCAACTATTTTAATTCCTTCGGACTGGGAGTATCTTGCGCTGCATATTCTGTGTTTTAGAATAGTCTGTTAACGCGCTGGTAGGCTTTGTAATAGAACGGCCTTGTTCATCCAGTTAAAATCAAAATTAAGCCCAATAGCTTGTCGGATACAGCGATCCTGAAACAGTGGACGCTCAATATTGAACAATCAGCCAGCGAGTATTCTGTTCCGCTTGATTCGTCCGATCGCGCTTAACGATATAACCCCTAGGAAAGTTACCGCTCTGATACTGCGTTGCCCAGTGCTTTGGTGATCCTTCGACACGCAGATTGAAAATGCCAGCTTTAAACGCTTCCAGCGCGACAGTGTCATACAGATAGTAGTCGTAACGGATTTTGTTGAAATTATTCAAACCGCGATTCACTGGCAGATCGGCGCTCCAATAGTCTTGTACCTGTTTGTATATCACATATTGGCTGGTGTGCGGTAGAAGGTGATGCGGTAGGGGCCACTGGTGGCCGGTATAGATGATAGGACAACAGATCGGCAATACTGTGATTTTCCAGAAACTTTCAGGCATAACGAGTAATGTCAGCAGCCCAGCAGCTGTTCTTTATCCGGCTTAGGCATTTCCAGCCTCACGTTGCGCGGCCTGATAGCGGTCACTGTGACGCCTTTGTACACCCACGCAGAACTGTGGAACCCCTTTCGTAATAAATGTATTGAAGGTGAAGGCTACATCAGAGGCTAAAATCGGTGAGTCGTCGTGAAACGTGGCTTTTGGGTTCAGTTCCACTTCCATCCAACGAAAATCGTCAGCATAGTGCGCATGAAGTGCAATCAGCGGGTAAAAGCTATCCGGTTTATCATCGGATGATGTAAACAGCGTATTGTACAGGCGTTCAGTATGCTCAGACGCCACGCCGCGTAACGCGAAACGGTTGAAATTATCATAAGTTCCAAAAGCACTGAGCGTGATGCTCCCCTTTTTGGCGTGTCAGGGTTGATTTAACCAAAATGCGTGAATCCCTCGGGATATTCAGGTTCTACCAACAAGGTGAACGAGGTGTTCTGTTGGACGGTGTAGGAAAAGGGCTCCCCAAACAAAGAGAACCGAGCAAAGCCAGCGTAGCCACATGTTTTAGCTTTGCGCTGTGTTTCTCCTGCAAAGCCGTGCAATTATCTTCCATCAGACCAAAGTTGCGGTGATTTTTATTTGCATCACTTGAATATAAGATAAACCGATATCGCCCCCTATGGGTGATATGTCAGCCCGTCCCCTTTACCATGAAAATTACGCGTAATCTACTACTTTATATTAGAGAGTTGAACAAATTTTCATCAAGCGTGACGTTCAGCTGGGAGCGTGGAGGTTGGTGTATGTCACATTATGACAAAAAACGCAGCTGATTAAGAAGTGGCGCTCTGTTTTCGTTTCGTTTTGCACATAAAGGGAAATATGACTAACTGGTTATATTATTAACTGATATTGTTGTTAGCTGGTGGCGTTTTTGCTGAAAATGCGGCGACCTTCCTTCCTGATAATATTTATTCCAATAGACACCCTCCATATTGGAAATCATTACACCCGCACGGGTAGATGCATGAACAAACTGGTTATTACTAATGTAGATGCCAATGTGAAGACTAGTGGAACCAGCACGGAACAGCACAAAATCACCGGGGTGAAGTTTGCCGCGCTGCATCTGAATGCTAGATTCTTGCTGTTCATAGGTTGAACGCGTTAAGTTCCATGACAAATTTTTACGGAAGGTACGTTGAATAAAGGCAAAACAATCAATACCTTTTCTGCTGTCATAGCCTAAATGATAACGTACACCTTTCCAACTTGCATATTGATCCATCAGTTTGGATTTGATGTCCAGGTTACGCGCTATGGCTTCAAATTCGTCCTGAGAGTCTTGCAATAAAAGACTATCTTTATCATTTACTGCAGAACGATCAGTTTTTGCTTGATGAGATCCTGTATTTGTACAGGCAGATACCGCAATTGCCAATTGCCAATGTGGGAATTGCCACCAGATATATATCAGGCTCGGTTGAGATTTTCCGTTATCGTTATGTTCCCTTGATTTCCTTAACGACCACCATCGTCAAGTATGCAACCACGCCATATATAAAAGCCGAAACGAGAGTCAAAATAAAACAGAGTTTTACCTGGACCAACCACTTGAGGATGACACTGTGTGGAATCGCACATAATTTCTTCCATTCCAAGGATAATCGCGTTCGGTAAAACTCAAACTTTATCGGGACTACTACCTGATCGCTCCGGCGATTGCAAGCCTTTTTATAGAAATTCTTTATAAGAATTAATGATGTAATAAATCGTAAATTTACCGATAGGATTTATCCTAAAAATGCGGTAACCATAACGCAAACAGATGACATCCAGATGGCAGTCCGGCATTAAAGCGCTTGATGCCAGAATGCCGGTGTAGTTGGGCAGTGCGTTAAAGAGAGGCTTTTAGCGACGGTAATGCGCACTGGTAATAAACGATGCAAAATTAATCATTGCGTCTCTGGCCGGCGATATTAACCACCAGGTTAGTACACCAAAACCACAGACAGGGAACCCGCCCCAATGCCGGTAAACCAGTGGGCAGCAATCATGACACGCGGTGTGGCAAAAACAAGCACGATGACCAATAAAATCAAAAATGAACGGCACGGAAATAGCGCAGCATAAAAGCGGAGTAAATCATCAGCATCATACCATGGTCGCCAGGGAAACTATCGCGGGAGGCATCTTTAATCGGCCAGCCGGTCAGTTAGCCAACCCGATTGATATCACTAATGCTTTAATTCTATTTCTATTTCTATAAATTTAAACGAGAGATCAACATCTGGCTTTGGAGCTGATTCCACGGTGCAGATGCTGTGTAAATTTAACTCAATCCGGCTGTCTAGCTGGAGAAGCGGTTTGGTTTTAATATGCAGGTCCAATCTCTGCCGATTGATAATCAATGTTCCTTCGGGAATGCGCATCACACCTTTAATACGATTGACCGGCGCCAACCGAACCACAATCCAACAGTGCGGGGCTGTGGAAAACTGCGTTTCTGGGGAGACAATCCAGGTACAGGCAAAGTAGCCTTGCCCTTCATTGAGTGCGCGATGCGAGGCTTCGCTGCCGGGCAGGCACAATACAGCCAATCAGAGTTCTGAAATACGGGAATGATGAATGATGCGCACCTTCACCATCAGGAAGTTCGCGCGTATTGTGGTGTGGCTTATCAAGCAGTGACACATCGATTTTACCCTGTGCGGCGCCCACGATATAGCGTTAACGCAGCACATGCAACCCGCCGGTGAGGATCTCTTTCAATACCGTGCCGCTGTCAGACAACAGCGCACCGACGATGTCAATTTCACTAAATTCATTGACCAGTACCACCCACACTTTATCTTCGGGTTTTTGTGTCGACAAGTGGCGGATGGTAATGGTTTTGCCGCTGCCAAGAAAGCCAGTGATCAGGTTTACTTTGGTCAACACATCAGACTCCGGAAATACGTATGAACGGGGAGAACAAAGAGACGCGCCAACCAATGACCGGCGCAAAGGGAGACTTATTCGGCACGGCCCATATAGCGACGCTCGGTGATACGAATACGAATATTTTCACCTACGCTCAGGTATTCTGGCACCTGAACCACCAGGCTGGTGCTCATGGTCGCCGGTTTGTTGAGGACGCTAGCTGAAAGCCCCTTTGATGCCTGGCGCGGTCTCTACAATTTCCAAATCTACCGTTTGCGGTAGATCCACAGCGCCAGGATTTGTCTATTCCAGGTCAGTACCTGAATGCTAGGAATCCTACCTGCTGGTATAAACAGCAGTTCATTTTCAATTTGTTCTTTTTTGAAGATATACGTCGTGTAATCTTCATTATTCATAAAGACGTACTCATCACCGTCCACATAGGAAAAGTGACAAAACGGCGTGTCAGAGTGATAGTATCGAGAATGTCCTCACCCCCTCCCCTTGAAACGTTCTTCAACCTTCAGGCCAGTACGTACATCGGAGAAGCACATTTTGTACAATGTGCTGGCATCGTGAGCGTTGGGACTTTGGATGTAGATATCCTTTACATTTACCTTTACCAACAGCAGTTTGCCACCGTAGTTGATCACCATGCCATGCCACGTTTGATTTCTTTCGCTTTTACCATGAAAAACCCTGTTATAAAGAAACAGATATTTTTGTGGCGATACGTTACTAGCGCTGTTGAATTCAAGCAAGCGGCATTTTATCATCTGCTTGCGCATTCATCGCTGTCGTGTTTATTTTATAAGGGTGGTCAGGCGTACACCGGCAGAGCGCCCAATAGCGTAAGCAGGTGCGCCACTATGTTAATGGTACCAAACGCAAGAACGATAACTACCAGCCACTTTCCACACGGCGCGCGATAGGTCGTGCTATCAGTAGCAAAGCGCTTACGGGCGGCCACCACCATACAGGCGGGAATGATCACTGCCCATAGCGTCGCCGCCAGTCCTGCGAAACCGATAGAATGCAGAAAACCATTCGGATACAGCAAGGCGGCAAGCGTTGGCGGAATAAAGGTAATGCTGGCTGCCTGTGTACGGCCTTGTGGTGTATCTGCCAGTGAAAAAGAGTCTTGAATATAATCAAACAGCCCCAAAGATACGCCAAGGAACGAACTGGCAAGTGCCATATAAGAAAAGGCGTTCAACAAGTGGATCAGATAAGCACTTTGCGCAACGTTGCCTATGTGCTGAAGCAAATTGCCGATGTTGCCGCCGTCGGCGACTACGGCTTTAAATCCTTCACGTGGAATGTTTCCCTGAATCACATACTGCCACAGCAAATAGAGCGCTAGAGAAAGTAAGGTGCCGTAGAACAGGCTGCGCGCCACTTTGCGCCCCTCTTTATGATAATACTTCACCAAACTGGGTATGTTACCATGGTAGCCAAAAGAGGTCAACAGGTAGGGTAGCGCTGTCAATGCATAGGGAAAGTAAGGCGCATCCGCGGGCGCGCTTATCAACAGACGAGGATGGTTGACCTGAGTGAGCAGGTTGCTCACTGATAGCACAAAAATAATCACCATACCGCCAATCAGAAGTGTACTTAGCCTATCCACGGCGCGAGTGGAGAGCCAGACAATAAAAGCGACCAGTAGAGAGAATATTAACCCTGATGTAGCGTGCCCTATGGGAAAAACGTCTGCCAGCGTATACGTGATGATTGAACCACCCGCTGAGATATAGGCATAGGTCAAAATATAAAGTACAAAGGCTACGGACGAACCGTTCATGGTATTCCAGTGTTTCCCAAGTAGATTTTTCACCATGGTATGGAAGCTGGCACCGGCGGGGTAGTGCAGGTTGGTTTCCAAGATCATCAGTCCGGAGGCAAACATGCAAAACCAAGTAGCAACTAGCAACAGCACGGAGCCACTAAACCAGACACCGGCGGTAACAATCGGAATGGAAAACATGCCTGCACCTACGGCAGTGCCAGCAACGATCATGGCTCCGCCAAAGGCAGAGCTCGAACGAGAAAACGGGAAAACGTTGGCTGACATTGCAGCTCCAAAGTAAAGTTATTATACTAGTTTAGTAATACTAAAACTTATGGTTAAGTAAATCGTCGATCTTCCAATAAAACGTAAATAGCCAACGATTATGACGATAAAGGCGGGAGAAACGGAGAATTTCTCTGCATTTCTCTGTTTTATTGGACAAATTTGCTAGGCTGAAGAAGTCATTAAGCTCGCCTTACGAGTAAATAGGATGGAATATCATTCAAGCTGAGGAGCCTGTTATATCACCCCGTCAATCTCCAGTCCGCTGCCGGGACTTCCGGAGGGGAATCCGCCGACATACGCTGCCTGAACCTTGATGCCGCGATGCGGCGCTTTGGCTTATTTGGATCGCCGTTATGACCTGCGGCCTGCGCGACGTTGCAACCGCAGGCGGAGATGTGTATGACAAATCGTGATAATGCGTTGATGTATCTTTTACGGCTTGAAGCAGAAACGGCCCCAAGATAGGGGCCGTGTCGTTTGTTTATGCGTCTTTGATTTTCCACATACACTAACCCACTCCCACGCTCATCAGCAGGAAAAAAGAAGACGGCGTGATAGCCCCAAAATTGTGCCACGATGCCGGCCAACGATCCAGAGATGATCCAACCTACGCGCGTAGTATTGGTAAATAGTGTAGTGATAGTACCCGCTTGTCCTGGCATTAAATCCTGAAAATAGAGCATGCCAATACCTACCAAAATACCGATAAAAATAGTGTTCAGCAGCTGTAATCCCAACAACAACCATTCTGCGCTGAACAGTACCAGCCCGACATAAAAGCAGTCCTGCACCGACGGCACTACGCATCAAAATACGCTTACCAACGCGTTTTTACACATAGCCCGCAATAAACATAACAGAAATTTCCAACCGGGGTCGCCCGCCCGTGCCCATCATAATCCCGGCCAGCTTCTCAGACAGCCAAAGTGCGTTGACCACATATAAAGGCAGCGTAATCAGGTAAACCCCGTTACAGGTCCACTAGCGCTGCAGGCAAAAACAGCAGCAGCGTATTGTGTCGATTCTAACGCGGTGATATCAAAGTCGTATCTGTTTGCAAGGCCTATTTCGGCATCGAGGGGAGCAGAAAGGCCACATAGCAAAAATACCACTGCTGCGGTGAGGTACATCACTGGGAAGCCAAAACCCAGTGCTAGAGTAAAAGCCACCATCGGGCCGATCGCCAAGGACAGGGAGTTCTGGGCACGCATCACTGAGCTAAACATCGCGGCTGGGTCAAGTATTCAATGAGTTGATCACGGTGTAAACTCTCCGGTTTTGGATTCCGTGAATAATGCGGGTATTCGTAACACTGCTTTGGCGTTACATACTAGTATCAATACCGTCATGCGTACCTTAAAAAACCCTCTCCGCGGAATGTAACAACGTTGCCACTGGATAGCCTATTGGCAACA
>JBPETC010000022.1:0-22465 GCA_051710325.1 Symbiopectobacterium sp. | reverse complement strand
AGGGATAATCCGCTTCAAACACAGCGCTCATACATACCATAGCCAACGCTGTCGTTTTTTGTTGCCAACAGGCTATCCAGTGGCAACGTTGTTACATTCCGCGGAGAGGGTTTTTTAAGGTACGCATTTCCTGATATTCCGGCTGCGGTAGTTTGGATGTATGCACTGGCGTGATCTTATTTTTATAAACAGTGTCGCTGGGGATGTTTTGAAGCATCAGTGAATGCGCACCAATGGTGCCATTGTTTCCGATCGTAACCTTGCCGCCCAGAATGGAGAAGTTACAACCAATATGAACACGATCATCAATGACTATCATCGCGTCGGCACTGTCGGTGCGTAACCCTTATGGTGATGCCTTTGCTTTAGGTCAGCGAAATCACTAATCACGCAATTGTCAGTAATAACAATACCATTCAGATGAGCAATGTTTAAACACTTGCCGATTTTGCAGGACAGAGAAATATCAACGCTGTGGTGCCGGTACTTGAGGCGGTTTCAATTCTGCGAGTAATGCGCTTTTTGAACTTACTATTATAGCCATAGAGCCATAAAGCAATACGCAACCAGAACAGGAAGTGCTCCTTTTGGCTTCGTCGGATACGAAGCAAAGCTTTACGCCATGAAAAGGATTTGTCATGGCCAATGACTTAAAGTCGGATACATTCTTTTAGTTCATTGTACGAAGTTATATTATCATCCTGACTAAAAATTATTGGCAAATTAGATTGAAACAGTATGTAAAAAAAGCGCAAAACGTTCAATCACCATGGTTCGATGAAGTGCTGACAACTGAGGGATAGATGAGTGTGGAAGAGAACTGAGGGGACAAAAAGAAGACACTGACCTATAAAACAAAAGCCACTTAGCAAGAAGTTTCCTAACAGACTGAATCTAAAGCTTAAATTTTCTGGCCCCTGCTGGACTTGAACCAGCGACCAAACGATTATGAGTCGCCTGCTCTAACCACTGAGCTAAAGGGCCATGTGGGCGAGAATTATACGGTAATATGGTGGGGAAGGTCTAGTTTAGAGCAAGATTGCCCGGATGCTGGTTTGTATGCAGCCTAGCCCGTTGTTATCATTATAATTACTATAAAAAAGCCCTCAATGTTGAGGGCTTTTCCTATTTCCATTTAGATGCTGTTAATCATCCAGGAAGCTACGCAACACTTCAGAACGGCTTGGGTGACGCAGCTTGCGCAGCGCCTTGGCCTCAATCTGACGAATACGTTCACGCGTCACATCAAACTGTTTGCCCACCTCTTCCAGCGTGTGGTCGGTGTTCATGTCGATACCGAAACGCATACGCAGTACTTTGGCTTCGCGCACCGTCAGGCCAGCCAGAACATCGTGGGTGGCTGAACGCAGGCTCTCTGACGTTGCAGAGTCCAGTGGCAACTCCAGCGTGGTGTCCTCGATAAAGTCGCCCAGGTGTGAATCTTCATCATCACCGATCGGTGTTTCCATGGAGATCGGCTCTTTGGCGATCTTCAGCACCTTGCGGATTTTATCTTCTGGCATCAGCATGCGTTCGGCAAGTTCCTCTGGTGTCGGCTCACGGCCCATTTCCTGCAACATCTGACGCGAAATACGGTTCAGCTTGTTAATCGTTTCGATCATGTGAACAGGAATACGGATGGTACGCGCCTGATCGGCGATAGAACGAGTGATCGCCTGACGGATCCACCAGGTGGCATAAGTAGAAAACTTATATCCACGACGGTATTCAAACTTGTCTACGGCCTTCATCAGGCCGATGTTGCCTTCCTGAATCAGATCCAGGAATTGTAGACCGCGGTTGGTATACTTCTTAGCGATAGAAATCACAAGACGCAGGTTCGCCTCGACCATCTCTTTCTTGGCGTGGCGTGCCTTGGCTTCACCGATCGACATGCGACGGTTGATGTCTTTCACCTGCTCGATAGTCAAGCCGGTTTCTTCTTCGATCTGATGCAATTTCTGCAAACTGCGCTGCACGTCTTCTTCCACTTCAACCAGTTTCTCGCTCCAGGGCTTGTTCATGGCCTTGGCGGCGGAGAACCAGGTGTCATTGGTTTCATTATCAGTGAACAGCGTGATGAAGTTTTTCTTCGGCATTTTGCACTGCTCAATGCAAAGCTTCATGATCAAACGCTCTTGTATGCGAACGCGATCTATCATGGCGCGCATGCTGTTGACCAGGCAATCAAACTGCTTCGGCACCAAACGGAATTGCTTGAAAATATCAGAGAGCTTCAGGATCTCTTCCGCGGCCTTAGCGTGGTTACGGCCATGCTCTTTGATCGTTTGACGTGTGACTTCGTACTGTTCACGCAGCTCGGTGAATTTCTGACGTGCTAGCTCTGGATCGATGCTGTTGTCTTCTTCTGCATCGTTGTCGTTTTCGCTCTCCTCGTCGTCATCATCGTTATCGATCTCTTCGCTGGACAATTCAGAACCGACGTGGGTTGTGGTAGACGCAAGATCTTGTTCGGCGTTAGGATCGACAAACCCGGTGATAAGATCTGAAAGGCGGCTTTCTTCTGCCTTGACACGATCGTATTGTTCCAACAGGTAAGTAATCGCTTCAGGATATTCGGCAATAGAACACTGAAGCTGGTTGATACCATCTTCGATCCGCTTGGCGATATCAATTTCACCTTCTCGGGTGAGCAACTCAACGGTGCCCATTTCACGCATGTACATGCGTACCGGGTCGGTAGTACGCCCAATTTCGGACTCTACGCTTGAGAGTACCTGAGCAGCGGCTTCTGCGGCATCTTCATCGGTGTCAGACGTAGTTTCTGCCAACAATAGATCATCCGCATCCGGTGCTTCTTCCATCACCTGGATGCCCATGTCATTAATCATCTGGATGATGTCTTCAATCTGATCGGAATCGATGATATCTTCCGGCAGATGGTCATTGACCTCAGCATAGGTCAGGTAGCCTTTTTCCTTACCACGGGTGACAAGTAGCTTCAGCTGTGACTGCGGGTTTTGCTCCATAAGACGGTATCCACACTTCAGAGTATCAGGTTGGTGTCAGTCGGCATAATTATACCAGTCATCTTTCACGATGCAGGTGCCTTTCGTTCGCCTATTCGCTGAAAGCTATTGGGTATAGCCAACAATAAACATTTGGGGTATTTCTTCTTCATCGCCGCAGCCCCTTCTAGCGGCTTTGGCAGGGCTTCCACCCTGCTAGTTATCAGTAATTAATCCTCTGTAATCAGTTTTTTGTAAGCTCCTGGTTCAGCATGTGCACTTCGTTACGTTCTTCTGCGGTCAACCCCCGAAAACGTGACTGTGCTATCAATGCTTCCAGCCGCTCCTCTAACACATGGTTATATAGGGTAGTCAAGGTATCGATAAACATCTCTCCTACCTTGTCCTCAACGATCATGTGGTTCCAGGTTGCCATGGTTTCAAGCTGTGGGCCTGATTTATTCTCCCGGTAAAGCTCTAGAAGCTGCCCCGTTGTCAAACCGGGCTGCGTATGGCACGTTTTCACCAGCTCAATAAACAGTGGCACACCGGCTATCTTCGATGTTGCCAACCCCTCCGGGGCGGTCACTAATGCTGCCAACTGCGGGTTTTGTACCAGCAACCCTATCAGTATATGCATAGTTGTGCTTTTTAGTTGGGGTGGCTGGTAGGCCTGCGCCTGTTCTGTCGTTTTTGGCAGTAGTTTATCCAGTTGGCGATCGTCAAGAATCCCCAGTTTGTTACCGAGCTGTTGACGTAGATACAGCAGCAAGGTTTCTCCCGGCACCTGACCAATCAACGGCAATGCATCTCTTCCAAGTTTGGTTCTGCCCTCTGGAGAGCTCATATCCACTTGCTGTTGCAGGGTATCAAACAAGAACGTGGAGAGCGGTAGTGCCTGCTCCATCCTCTGATCAAACGCTTGTTTACCCTCTTTACGCACCAGAGTATCCGGATCCTCTCCATCAGGAAGAAACATAAAGCGCAACTGACGACCATCATTCAAATAGGGTAGCGCTGTTTCCAGGGTGCGCCAGGCGGCATCTCGGCCTGCGCGGTCACCGTCATAGCAGCAAATCACCTGATCGGTAACGCGGAACATCATTTGAATATGGTCTGCGGTCGTAGCTGTGCCCAGTGACGCGACGCCATAATCAATACCGAATTGCGCCAGTGCCACCACGTCCATATAACCTTCAACCACAAGAAGGCGTTTTAGTTGAGTGTGATTTTGTTGCGCTTCGTAAAGGCCATACAATTGGCGGCCTTTATGAAAGATTTCAGTTTCCGGTGAGTTCAAGTATTTGGGTAATCCGTCTCCCAGCACGCGCCCGCCAAAGGCGATAACGCGGCCGCGCTTATCGCGGATCGGGAACATGACGCGCTCACGGAAGCGATCATAGGTACGTCCTTGCTTATTTTTAACCAGCATTCCCGCATCGCTCAGGGTTTTACGATCTTCATCATGACTACCAAAGCGCTTTAATACGGTATGCCACCCAGCAGGAGCGAAGCCAATAGCGAAATGGCGAATCACTTCCGCACTCAGGCCACGTTGTGCCAGATAACCTTGGGCAGTGGCTGCCATTGGCTGTTTTAACGCCTGTTGATAAAACTCGCTCAGTTGCCCCATCAGTTCATACAGGCTATGACGCTGATGGCGTTCAAGCACTGTGGTGCCAGTGCCTGATTCATAAGGCACTTCTAGACTGTGCATGGATGCCAATTCTTCGATACTTTCAACGAAATCTAAGCGATCGTAGTTCATTAAAAAATCAATGGCATTGCCATGCGCACCGCAGCCGAAGCAATAGTAAAATTGTTTATTACCATTTACGGTGAAAGACGGAGTTTTCTCATGGTGAAACGGACAGCACGCGTGAAAGTTCTTACCCTGCTTTTTGAGCTTCACGCGCGCGTTGATCAAATCGATGATATCAGTGCGTGCCAGTAGATCATTGATAAAGACGCGTGGAATTCGTCCAGCCATAAGTCCCTGTTTTAATATAAAAACGATAGATTATAAACGACAACAAGCCGCGCTTCCTTTCGGAAGCCACGGCCTTCGTATTCAATTGCTAAGTCTTCGGATTAATCACGCGGTGGAGGACAGTCCTCCAGAAACTAATACAAACGAGTACGGCGTGCGTTTTCTCGAGCCAGTTTCTTCGCATGACGTTTCACAGCAGAAGCTTTAGCGCGTTTACGTTCGGTTGTTGGTTTTTCATAGAACTCACGACGACGAACTTCAGCCAGAACACCCGCTTTTTCACAAGAACGTTTGAAACGACGCAGCGCTATATCGAACGGCTCGTTTTCACGTACTTTAATTACCGGCATATGCCTCTCACCTTAATAATTCGGTATGTGCTGGCCTTGCGCCAGCTTTTCAAAATGGCGCGAAATTCTACTGCAAACGTGATGCGCTTGTAAAGCATTGCGGCTATCATAAAATATCAAACGCGCACGCAAAGCAGAAAATCCAAACCGATGATGATAGACTATCTGTTGTACGATAGCAAGTGGCAAGTGGATGTCGGCTTTCGTAGCAACGAACGTTAGGTAGAATGATGCGCATATTGGGTATTGAAACCTCCTGTGATGAAACCGGGGTGGCGATTTATGACACGGATGCCGGGTTATTGGCTAACCAACTGTATAGTCAGGTAAAACTACATGCTGATTATGGCGGTGTCGTACCAGAGCTGGCCTCGCGCGATCACGTGCGTAAAACGGTTCCTCTGATTCAGGCTGCCATTAAAGAGGCGGACCTGTCCGCATCAGACATCGATGGTGTGGCCTACACTGCCGGCCCTGGACTGGTGAGTGCATTGTTGGTCGGCGCAACGGTCGGTCGGGCGCTGGCATTTGCCTGGGGCGTGCCGGCGATTCCAGTTCACCATATGGAAGGGCATTTGCTAGCTCCGATGCTAGAAGATAATCTGCCGGAATTTCCTTTCGTAGCATTATTGGTTTCTGGCGGTCACACGCAGTTAATCAGTGTCACTAGCATCGGTGAATACCGGTTGCTGGGAGAATCGGTTGACGATGCCGCCGGTGAAGCCTTTGACAAAACGGCAAAGTTGCTGGGACTGGATTACCCGGGGGGCCCGCTGTTGTCTAAACTGGCACAGCGTGGGGATGCCTCACGTTTTACCTTTCCTAGCCCGATGACCGACAGACAAGAGCTGGATTTTAGCTTTTCCGGTTTGAAAACCTTTGCCGCCAATACTATTCGTGCCAATGGCAATGATGATCAAACTCGTGCTGATATTGCGCGCGCGTTTGAAGATGCGGTGATTGATACGTTAGCGATAAAATGTCGCCGAGCGTTAGATGAAACCGGTTTTAAACGTCTGGTGATGGCTGGCGGCGTCAGTGCCAATCGCATGCTGCGCGCTCGCCTAACAGAGATCATGACTAAACGGGGTGGAGCGGTGTTTTATGCGCGGCCTGAGTTTTGTACCGATAATGGCGCGATGATTGCCTATGCGGGCAGTGTGAGGCTGTTACACAATCAAAGTCAGGAATTGGGCGTAAACGTGCGTCCACGTTGGCCATTGGCGGAGTTGACTGCTGTTTGACCCAAACCCCATGCCAGATATCCTGATCTGGCGTGAGTCACTACGTCAGCACCTTTGGCGGGTCACTGCAGTTCCTGTTCAAACAACGTCAAAATGACGTCGAACAACTGCTTAACACTAAAGCCGCGTGCTGGCGTGGTGAAAATGGTGTCATCCCCGGCAATGGTGCCCAGAATCCCTTCTGATTTCCCCAGTGAGTCCAGCAACCTAGCGATTAATTGCGCAGCACCAGGACTGGTGTTAATAACCACAACCGCATCGTTATAATCGACATCCAACACCAGATTTTTCAGTGGGCTGGTGGTGCTAGGTACACCCAGTTCCGCGGATGGGCAATAGACCATCTCCATTTTGGCATTGCGCGTGCGCACTGCGCCAAATTTAGTCAGCATACGTGATACTTTTGATTGATTTATATTTTCAAAACCGTCGTCTTGTAACGCCAATACGATCTCGCTTTGAGAACTAAGCTTCTCTTCCTTTAACAACGCCTTGAACGCCTTGACCAAATTTTCCTGTTTCGTGGAGTTACGCATTCTGCACAGTGTGTTGTGACCGTTGATGTGTGCATTATGCAGTTATGTGAATTTTATGCAATATTAGCACTTAAAGAAGTGAATCGGTAGGGTTATCACTACGATAATCGCACTAAAATGTTTAAACGACGTAATTAATGAAAAAATGAGCGTTTAATCATATAAAAGTGAATAAAATGTTATTAACACGAGGTTATTTACTGGCTGGGGTTCGGTGTAATGTAGTTGCCATCGTACTGAACGTGTGATGCGCGCTGCATTATTTACTCACTTACTTATAACTTTATTTACCTTACAAATCACTTGGCAGATTTTGCTTTATTACTAATGATATAGTTTTTCTTTTCCATGACCTGATATCGAGGTCTCGGCATTTCTGACATCCATTCGGTAAGCCGTTCAAAATTTTATTCAGGTCCGGTGATTTATTGCATAAATTCACGGCATTTTTACTTTTACGATAATAATAAGGAGTTTAGGATGAAAGTTGCAGTTCTCGAAGCAACAGGCGGTATCGGTAAGGCTCTCGCGCTCCTGCTCAAACCCAGCTTCCTTCAGGTTCAGCATTATCTCTTTATGACATTGTTCCGGTAACGCCACGCGTCGCCGTTGATCTGAGCCATATCCCTACAGCAGTATCCATCAAAGGCTTTTGCGGTGAATACACCACCCTTGCGCTGGTCGGTAGGGACATCGCTCTGATCTCGCCCAGTGTCGCTCGCAAGCCTGGCATGGGACCGCTCCGACCTATTCAATGTGAATGCGGGGATCGTGCGCAATCTGGT
The DNA here is from genome assembly GCA_051710325.1 of Symbiopectobacterium sp. GTDB lineage: Bacteria > Pseudomonadota > Gammaproteobacteria > Enterobacterales > Enterobacteriaceae > Symbiopectobacterium. Next base: position 14,591 of record JBPETC010000022.1, on the reverse strand, counting down.
TGAACAGATTGCGCGCACCAGATCGAAAGCCCACATTTATATCATTACCAATCCGATTAATACGACGGTGGCGATCGCCGCGGACGTACTGAAAAAAGTCGGTGTGTACGATAAGAACAAATTGTTTTGTGTAACCACGCTGGATATTATCCACTCCAACACCTTTGTGGTGGAATTGAAAGGCAAGCTGCCGCAACAGGTTGAAGTACCTGTTATTGGCGGGCACTCTGGTGTGACGATCCTTCTCCTGTTATCACAAATTCCTGGCGTAACGTTCAACGAGCAGGAAGTGACAGATCTTAGCAAGCGTATTCAGAACACTAGTATGGAAGTGGTGGAAGCCAAGGCCGGTGGAGGATCGGAAACTCTCTCCATGGGTGGTCAGGCGGCGGCGCGTTTTGGGTTGTCTCTGGTTCGCGCTCTGCAAGGAGACGAAGGGGTAGTAGAATGTGCCTATGTGGAAGAGTGATGATAAGCACGCCCGTTTATTCGCCCAGCCGCTGTTGCTGGGAAAATCCGACATCATTGAATGTAAGTCCATTGGTGCACTGAGCCCGTTTGAAAAACAGGCTCTGGATAACATGCTGGGCACTCTGAGACAGGATATCGAATTGGGTGTGAATCCTTTTTGAGTGGCTCACTCTACGCGATTGATCGGTGTCTTAACACCAGATGGTGATAAAGCGGGAGAAAGTGTTCCGGCTTTTTTAGTGTTCCGGCTTTTTATATCATGATTTTTGGTAGAGGATTGTCAGATCTGCTAAGTTTTTCTATCAATTAGCATGTTACTTTTCGGATCATAGTAACTGCTGGGCCAGATTTCAGCAGGGTGAATGTTGATTGCCTCGGCTATGAGCCACTCTCCCTTGAGTCAGCGGTGTGATATCGCATTGGCTAGTAGAGTGGAGGATCTTAATCCTGCTTTTCGTGAGGCTGCAGCCAACAAGCATGGTACCTTTTTTATAAAGCGAGGCAATGATATCGGCAGGGTGTCAGTCGTGTTTCCTTGCGCTCATAATCTTTCCTTCTTGCTACAAGATAATAGTCCATTGGTGGTATAAATAACGCCCGTCAGTTAAACGCATGAAATGCGTGAACAGAATTAGGAAAATATAGCATTTTATTTCCAATAATATCCTAAAAATAATTCCTAATAAATTAAATTTTGTAGTGCATCGCAGTATCAGGATGAAAGGCTATGAAAAAGAGTGGTTTATCACTGCTGAATTGCTGGGGGGATGGCGGGATTGACTAAAACACGGCAAGGCGTAAATAAATATGCTCGGGAAGATGGGTTGGAAAAACGTAAATGAAAGGGGGTGAAATGGCGGGCCATTGAATATGCGCGAGAGAGTTTACCGCAGGAGGTGCGCAAGCGACTCCTGATTTGTGAGATGGCGGAAATGTCATCGCCAGATTATACGACGCTTGTCAAACCGATTGCCATGTTGTCTATGCCTCGAGATCGCAAGCGATCCCAAGGCATAGACAACATAGCGTACAGACGCATTAATAATCTTAATAATCGCGTTGAACGGCAATATGTGCCAGGCCTTCCAATGCCTCACGGAAGGGGCCCAGCGGCAACGCTTGAAGTGCGGAAATCGCTTTATTCGCTTCTTGCTCTGCACGCTGTCGGGTGTATTCCAGCGAGCCGCACTGCTGCATGGCATCAAGCACCGGTTCCAGAAGATGGCGACCATTGACCTCTTCGATCGCCTTGCGGATCATCGCACATTGCTCGCTATTGCCGTTACGCATAGCGTGTAACAGCGGCAGCGTGGGTTTGCCTTCGTTCAGGTCGTCACCGGTATTTTTACCTAAGGTTTTTCCATCGGCGCTGTAATCCAGCAGATCGTCAATCAGTTGGAATGCCGTGCCGAGATAACTCCCATATTCCTGCAACGCTTTTTCCTGCTCATCGGTGGCACCCGCCAGAATCCCAGATGCTTGCGCTGCGGCTTCGAACAGGCGCGCTGTCTTGCTGTAAATAACGCGCATGTAACTCTCTTCGGTGATGTCCAGATCGTTACAGTTCATCAGTTGCAGCACTTCACCTTCAGCAATGACGTTGACCGCCTCAGACATTAGCGCCAGAACGCGCAGCGAGCCCAGGCTTGTCATCATCTGGAACGCGCGCGTATAGATGAAATCCCCAACTAGTACACTGGCCGCATTGCCGAAGGCGGCATTGGCCGTTTCCTTGCCACGACGCATATCTGATTCATCCACCACATCGTCATGCAACAGTGTGGCAGTATGGATAAATTCAATCAATGCTGCGACTTTCACATGTTTATCACCTTCATACATCAGCGCGCGGGCGGCCAGCACGGCTATCATGGGACGAATACGTTTCCCGCCACCATCGATAATGTAATTGCCAATCTGGTTAATAAGTACAACATCTGAATTGAGTTGTGCCAGAATAACGCCATTGACTTCGTTCATATCATGGGCAGCTAATGCTGTGATCTGTTCTAGATTCATATATCTGTGCCAGTGCTTTTTCTGTACGTCGTGGTTAGGGTCGATTCCATACCGGCTTCAATGGTTATTGTGGACTGATTGTACTTGAAAAATGGTACAGATAAATGGTCGTGAAGAACCTGTACTCTTTTTCTTCAATTTTCTCGAATCTGCGCTCTTGTCATCGGTAGGTTTTTTGCGTAGAATCCGCGCCTATTGTGAATATTTATAGCGTGTTCGAATAATTAATATGAGTACGCGGAAAGCGGAGTTTTATATGTACGCAGTTTTCCAAAGTGGTGGCAAACAACACCGAGTAAGCGAAGGTCAAATAGTTCGCTTGGAAAAGCTGGATATTGCAATTGGTGAATTTATTGAATTTGAACAGGTTATGATGGTTGCTAATGGTGAAGAAATCAAAATTGGCGTTCCTTTCGTCGATGGTGGAAAGATCAAGGGAGAAGTTGTTACCCATTATCGCGGTGAGAAAGTAACGATCGTTAAATTCCGGCGCCGTAAACACTACCGTAAGCAAGCGGGTCATCGTCAGTGGTTCACTGACGTGAAAATCACTGGCATCAGCGCTTAAGATTTAGGAGAGCGGATTAAATGGCACACAAAAAAGCTGGCGGCTCGACTCGTAACGACCGCGATTCCAACGCACAACGCCTGGGCGTAAAACGTTTCGGCGGTGAAAGTATTCTGGCTGGGAACATCATCGTTCGTCAACGTGGCACTAAATTCCACGCGGGCACCAACGTAGGTTGCGGTAAAGACCACACTCTGTTTGCTTTGGCTGACGGTAAAGTTCAGTTTGAAGTTAAAGGCCAGAAAAACCGTAAATACATCAGCATCATAACTGAGTAATTTTCGAGTTAGGTCTTACAGATAGATAAAAAGCCCCGCAACGAATTGCGGGGCTTTTTACATTTCTATATCCCTTTACCATCCGTAATAAACTGAGAGAACCATGCAGACGAAACAGCGGCTGGCATTAGGCTTAAGCCTGACCTTGACGACGGCAGTATGCTGAGGTGCACTACTCATTGCCATGAAGCAGGTGCTTGTTGTGATGGAATCTTATAATGTGGTGTGGTGTTAATTTTTATGGCATTGATCGAACTTTGGATTATTCTTTTATCTCGTGGTTAGCTACCGTCGTTGCGTCTTTTTCGCCATCGGCGCTAGTGGTGTTGTTGGTTGCTACTAGCGGATTGCTGGGTAACTTTGTGCTGTTCAGCTCCTCACTTAAGTTTTAAGCCAGACCACATTGCAAGTGATTAGATAACTTTCTCCAGTGGAGATGATGTTCACCAGCGTGCTTATTCTGAAAGAGAAAATGCGTGGCACGCAGATTATTGGTGCCACGATGTTGCTGTGCGGTATATTGCTATTTTTCAACGCCAGTCTGATCGAGATTTTACCCGATTGACGGATTACACCCTTGGTGTGTTGTTGGGAATGGGCGCCGCTATGGTGTGGGTGAGGTTACGGCGTGGCACAAAAGTATTGCTGCGCCGCTTGTCCTCACAACAGATTTTACTGTTGCTGTATGTCCTGTGCGTATTGTGCATTACGCGCCGTGGGCGCACCTTGAGACCATCTTTCAACTGACCCGCTGGAAGTTGATTTGTCTGCTTGTTTGCGGCCTGAATATACTGCTTAGCTATGGTGCATTGGCTGAGGCGATGGCGCGCTGGCAGGCGGCTCAGGTGAGTGCCATTATTACATTGATGCCGCTTGTTCACGCTGTTGTTCTCTGAACTGCAGGCAATCCTATGGCAGCTCTATTGTGCCACACCCGCGTTAAATCTTGTTGGGTTATATCGGTGAGTTTGTTGTGGTCTCCTCTCCTGGGCCATGTTTTCCGCGATTTAGCACCGTTTTCCCCAGGGAAAACGCGATAACGTCCATACCAGTGTCAAAGTAACGCGCGCTAAGCCTGAGCCTGACACTATCGATGGTTGTGTACACTATTTATTTTTAATACAGATGAAATTCACGCGGGAAGGGGGTACAATTCTGCTCCCTTGCGGGGCAGGCTCTGTTACATCCCGTTTTTGCATGATGTCGTGGCGATCATTTTCGCGTGATGTCATGAAAATATCACGCCATGGAGAACCGATAATGTTCTGATGCATGGCGTCTGATGATAGGTGATCTCTATAGGTTGTTATGGAGAGAGTGAATGAAGTTTGTAGATGAAGCTACCATTCTGGTGGTTGCTGGTGACGGCGGTAATGGCTGTGTTAGCTTCCGTCGTGAAAAATATATCCTCAATGGTGGCCCGGACGGCGGCGAAGGCGGCGACGGCGGTGACGTTTATCTCTTGGCGGATGAGACCCTGAATACGCTGATCGATTTTCGCTTCGAGAAATTTTATCGCGCAGAACGTGGTCAGAACGGGAAAAGCCATGATTGTACCGGCAAGCGTGGTAAAGATATCACCATCAAGGTGCCGATTGGTACGCGCGTGTTGGACGAAAGCACCGGAGAGGTGCTGGGCGATATGACGCATCACGAGCAGCGTTTGATGGTGGCGAAGGGCGGCTGGCACGGGCTGGGTAATACCCGTTTCAAATCGTCGGTTAACCGTGCACCGCGCCATAAAACCAGCGGTACAGCAGGCGAAGAGCGTGCTCTGATGCTGGAATTGTTGCTGCTGGCAGATGTGGGGATGTTGGGGCTGCCGAATGCCGGTAAATCGACATTTATTTGCTCGGTGTCTGCCGCTAAGCCCAAGGTGGCGGATTATCCCTTTACCACACTGGTGCCTAGCCTGGGCGTAGTGCGCATGGACAGTGAGAAAAGCTTCGTCGTGGCCGATATTCCTGGGCTGATCGAAGGCGCTTCTGAAGGAGCTGGTCTGGGGATTCGTTTTCTCAAACATCTAGAACGCTGTCGCGTGCTGTTGCACCTGATCGACCTTGCTCCGATCGACGAATCCAATCCGGTAGAGAATGCCAAAGTGATCGTCAATGAGTTGCAGCAATACAGTGCTTCTCTGGCGGAAAAACCGCGTTGGTTGGTGTTCAACAAGGTAGATCTGATTGAGAAAGAGGAAGCAGAACAGCGCGCTAAAGCGATTGCTGAAGCATTAGGTTTGGAAGGTAAATACTACCTGATCTCTGCTGCTAACCGTTCTGGTGTCAATACACTGTGCTGGCATCTGATGAATTTCCTGGAAACACAGCCAAAAGCTATGGCTATCGAAGATAAAGTATCTAAAAAGTTGAGTTCATGCATGTGGGACAATTACCATTGTAAACAGCTGACCGCCGTGGAAAATGAAACCGAAGAAGAATGGGATGACGACTGGGACAAATACAAAGATGACGATGAAGGTGTCGAGATCATTTACCAGAAGTAATTCTCGTGCCGCGATCCTTTTGTGACGGAGGATGTTGCTGACAAATGTACCTAAATAGCTATTCCTCACCTCCGTCATTTCTGCGAAGGTGGAATCTCTTGACAGAAGAAACGTGTTTATTTTCGCAGAGATCCCCGGCTTTCGCCGAGGATGACAAGAAGCCAAGTGACTTTATCTGGCATCTGGGTATGATCCCTAAAAAGGGATCATACTTTTTACCTCAATTGTTCTGATAAAGATATTTGTACAGATGACTTTCAAAATGCGCCAACGGTACACAGCGGGTGCGCTGATCTTCAGGTGGGGCACCGCATAGCCAGATAGAAATTGCAGGAAAGCCATGCGCTGGCCGTGGTGATAAAGCCGCGAGGTTATACACCCCTTGCAGCGCAGCGCTTTCCTCAGAAACTTTACCGTCAACGCCGATTTCATGTAATCCGGCACTACAGTACTGTAAGATACCGTTGTAACCTGCCAAAGGCAGCATCTCGATGAACTTCAATTCGTTATCATGTTGGGCAATGTATTGCAGAGCTTGCATCATGGTGGCGGGTGAAATCAGGTTATGGTGTGACAGGCCAGAGCCGTCAACGACAATGCTGTTATCCAAATTAACGCCCGATTTTTGTCGCAGTACCTGACGCACCGCGTCTGTTCCGGCGCGCTAGGTATCTAGCACGCTGAATCGTTCATATCCGATGGTGCGAAAAACGGTATCAGCAATCATGTTATCTGATTTTTCAGCATGATAGTGAGAAGGTCATCCAGCAGTGCGGATTGCGTCTGAGCTACTCTACAGTGCCCGCGGGGCTTGATAGTGTATGACGGTGTAAGTTATCAGTAATACTGATATCCGATTGTAAAAGCTCATTTTTAACGATGGCACCAGCATAGCTGGCACCATCCTGAATAGCGAAAGCCAACGGTAACGGTTCGGCGCGTTGCATCAGACAGCCGGTCAGTGTGAAACGGTTTAATTATAGCGCCCGGCACTACATTCAGTTCGCAATGTAGTGCGTCAGACGAGCCTTCGGCTTATCGTGCGCACTTCGCTGTGAATATCTGGACTGGTATAAAGTAGGAGGCAACGCGAATAAACGCGTTATCGCCCGCTTTTAGGCGCGCTATAGAGGGAGATAAAAGCAGTTGCGATCGACAATGGCTGCCGCCCGGTGGTGCGCTAAAGCACTGTGTCATATCATTCCACGGCCAGCCCGGGCTTTGTTATGGCTGGCGAACACTGAGGTATCGATGATCACATCACCGGCGATATTCTGTACGTCGCGTTTTTTAATTCGGCGATCATATTACGGATCTGCTGGTGTTTTAGTGTAGGATCGCCACTAAAACACACTACCAAATTACCGTTCAATTTTCCACCACTTACTGCACCATGACTTTCCAGTATGGTCACGAAACGGTAATCTGGGCCTAGCTGTAGCAAAGCGGCTAACGCGGTCAATACTTTCTAGATACTGGCGGGTAATGCCATTTGTTCACTATTGTAAGCCACCACTTGGGACTACTGGCACCTATTTTCTTTGCCAAGAACGCCAAATTAGCGCCATCCGGCAGGTATTAAATGTAATCGTTGATGCTTGTTGCGTGAGCCGGTAACACAGAGCTCTCTAGAACAACCGCGCAGGCAAGTCTGGAAAAAGTCGATAAAAAACGCATAATCTCAGCTTACAACAGGGTAACGTGAGGTCATGCTACGGTGCAATGTGGTCTAAAGTAGACGATGACCATTATGGAACTCTGGGTTAAAATACGTACCAAAACCGCTCCTGACCTGAAACCTTGTTCCGGGTAGGTTTACTTTCGTTTATCGCCAGGGAGCGATGGCATACCGACCGTCTGTCGCATCGTTCGTTGAAGCGTCAGGATGACGATAATGAACGTCTTACACAAGTTTCTTAGAGGTTTTAAGATATGAAACAATTTCCGATGACATTGCGTGGTGCAGAAAAACTACGTGAAGAGCTAGAATTCTTGAAAGGCACTCGCCGTCCGGAAATCATTGCGGCGATTGCTGAAGCTCGTGAACACGGTGATTTGAAAGAGAACGCTGAGTACCATGCGGCACGTGAAGAGCAGGGTTTTTGCGAAGGCCGCATTCAGGAAATCGAAACCAAGTTGTCCAATGCGCAATTGATTGATGTGACAAAGATGCCAGCCAGTGGGCGCGTCATTTTTGGTGCAACGGTGTCCGTGATGAACCTAAACACAGAAGAAGAACAGACCTATCGCATCGTGGGTGATGATGAAGCGGATTTCAAAAAAAACCTAATTTCTGTGAATTCGCCGATTGCCCGTGGGCTGATTGGCAAAGAGCAGGATGATGTCGTGACCATCAGAACGCCAGGTGGTCTGGTCGAGTATGAGATCCTGAAGGTCCAATATCTGTAATTTCGCCGATTAAATCAGCAAATTGTGTAAAGAAAAGCAAAAGGCCGCATGCAGCCTTTTCTCTAACGAACAGGCATGGCACCTATCGGAACGGGCATGGCATCTTTTTGTTAAAATACGGTGATATAATTGGTTACTTGGCTAACACAATTTTACGTTCTTTTGACTGGCAATATAGAACCAGCGTATGGCTGATAACCTAAACATTTCAGGTTCCGGTTTCGCGGATAATGGCTTAAAAAATCAATCCATTAGTATCCAGATCTTCAGTTGCAATTTTAACTTTGATCAGCTCATGATGTTCTAGCGATTATTCAATTTCGGCCAGAACACCTTCGGTAAGGCCATTGTTACCCAGCATAACCACTAGTTTTAGCGGGTGAGCCAAGCCCTTTCAGGTGCTGTTTTTGTTTGTTGCTTAGATTCATGTGTCTTTTTTACTTATTTACTTAGGTTGGGATTGAAAACAGCTCATTCTACCGCTATCTCGCCATTATAACCAATTTAGTGGTGTTGATGGGCCGATCTTTAGCCGCGTCGTTGAGCAATACCGGTTGTAAATGTCACGTTGATGTTTGATGGCGAGTGGGTTGTACATGAAAAGTTGGAAAGCCGATGGCAAATAAAAAGCGTTCTGCAAGCTCCATACGCTGGCTGCAGGAACACTTTAGCGATAAATATGTACAGCAGGCGCAGAAAAAAGGACTACGCTCTCGTGCTTGGTTTAAACTGGATGAAATACAACGTACTGACAAACTATTTAAACCGGGCATGACTGTGGTGGATCTGGGCGCTGCGCCTGGTGGATGGTCTCAATACGTGGTGACGCAAATCGGCAATGCAGGCAGGATCATCGCGTGCGATATTTTACTAATGGATCCAATCGTTGGTGTCGATTTCCTTCAAGGCGATTTTCGTGATGAATTAGTGCTTAGCGCCTTGATGGCGCGGGTAGGGGATAATAAAGTTCAGGTTGTGATGTCAGACATGGCATCCAATATGAGCGGGACCCCCGTCGTGGATATTCTAAGAGAAATGCATCTGGTTGAGTTGGCGTTGGAAATGTGTCGGGATGTTCTGGCACCGGGAGGAAGTTTTCTGGTGAAGGTCTTTCAGGGATATGGCTTTGATGAATACCTTCGACAAATTCGCTCTCTGTTCACAACAGTAAAGATTCGTAAGCCTGATGCTTCGCGTGCTCGTTCTCGTGAAGTGTACATTGTAGCGACAGGGTGTAAACTGTAGTACCCTAATACTGTTTTAACACAGTTGTAATATGAGGTTAATCCATTGAGTGACATGGCTAAAAACCTGATTCTCTGGCTCATCATCGCAGTGGTGCTGATGTCCGCATTCCAGAGCTTTGGGCCCAGCGAGTCAAATGGCCGCCGGGTGGACTATTCTACCTTCTTGACAGAAGTGAATCAGGAGCAGATCCGTGAAACACGTATTAACGGACGTGAGATTAACGTTACAAGAAAAGATGGAAACCGCTACACCACATTCATTCCTGTTAACGATCCTAAGCTACTGGATAACCTGCTAACCAAAAATGTGAAAGTGGTTGGTGAACCACCAGAAGAGCCGAGCTTGCTGGCATCGATTTTTATCTCTTGGTTCCCGATGCTGTTGCTGATTGGCGTCTGGATTTTCTTCATGCGTCAGATGCAAGGCGGTAGCGGTAAAGGCGCAATATCCTTTGGCAAAAGCAAAGCGCGCATGCTGACCGAAGATCAAATTAAAACTACGTTTGCTGACGTCGCTGGCTGTGATGAAGCCAAAGAAGAAGTGAGCGAACTGGTGGAATACCTGCGCGAGCCAAGCCGCTTTCAGAAACTGGGCGGTAAAATTCCGAAAGGTATCCTGATGGTAGGGCCTCCTGGAACAGGTAAAACCCTGCTTGCCAAGGCGATTTCTGGAGAAGCGAAGGTCCCATTCTTTACCATTTCCGGTTCTGATTTTGTTGAAATGTTCGTGGGTGTCGGTGCATCTCGTGTACGTGACATGTTCGAGCAGGCGAAAAAAGCAGCGCCTTGTATCATCTTCATTGATGAAATCGATGCCGTCGGCCGTCAACGTGGGGCGGGTCTGGGCGGTGGTCATGATGAACGTGAACAAACCCTGAATCAGATGCTGGTTGAGATGGATGGTTTTGAAGGCAACGAAGGCATTATCGTGATCGCCGCAACCAACCGTCCTGACGTGCTTGACCCTGCATTGCTGCGTCCAGGCCGTTTTGACCGTCAGGTGGTGGTTGGCCTGCCGGATGTTCGTGGCCGTGAGCAGATCCTGAAAGTGCATATACGTCGCGTTCCCTTGGCGACGGATATGGATGCCTCGCTGATTGCGCGCGGTACGCCAGGCTTCTCCGGTGCCGATCTGGCAAACCTGGTGAACGAAGCGGCGCTGTTCGCCGCACGCGCTAACAAACGCGTGGTCTCCATGGAGGAGTTCGAGAAAGCCAAAGATAAGATCATGATGGGTGCAGAGCGCCGCTCTATGGTCATGACGGAAGCGCAAAAAGAGTCTACTGCGTATCACGAAGCAGGCCATGCGATTATTGGTCGTTTGGTGCCGGAGCACGATCCGGTGCACAAAGTCACCATTATTCCGCGCGGTCGTGCGCTGGGTGTGACCTTCTTCTTGCCGGAAGGCGATGCGATCAGCGCCAGCCGTCAGAAGCTGGAGAGCCAAATTTCTACTCTGTACGGTGGTCGTTTGGCGGAAGAGATTATCTATGGTGCAGATAAGGTATCTACTGGTGCCTCGAACGATATTAAAGTGGCAACGTCTATTGCACGTAACATGGTAACGCAGTGGGGCTTCTCAGAAAAACTGGGGCCGTTGCTGTACGCAGAAGAAGATGGCGAAGTATTTCTGGGCCGTTCTGTTGCCAAGGCCAAACACATGTCTGACGAAACAGCACGTATTATCGATCAGGAAATCAAATCACTGATTGAGCGTAACTATGTGCGAGCACGTGAATTATTGATGGCGAATACGGATGTGCTGCATTCGATGAAAGATGCGCTGATGAAGTATGAAACTATCGATGCGCCGCAAATTGATGATTTAATGTCACGCCGTGACGTGCGCCCGCCAGCGGGATGGGAAAGTGCACCGGTCAGCAACAATAAACCGGGCAACGGTGGCGGTACGCCGACCGCAGCACAACCGAGCTGATAAGCGGGAAGTGCAGCCCACATAGCGTGCACGGTTATGACAGCGTTATGTGATAGTATTGTCCGGTCATAGCGCTGTTGACCCCTCTTTTAAAACTCCGGCTTGCCGGAGTTTTTCTTTATTGATAAACCGGTTGTTAGAGGAAGAAGGTGATGAAACTAATTGCCCATGATGCCATTTTGGATCTCACTTATCCTCAAGTGATGGGGATTCTCAACGTTACGCCGGACTCATTCTCCGACGGCGGAAAATACACCGCTCTCGATGAAGCCATCCGCCATGCGCAAGAGATGATCAACGCGGGGGCAACGCTGATTGATATCGGCGGCGAATCTACCCGTCCCGGTGCAGAGGACGTTAGCGTACAGGAAGAGCTTGATCGCGTTATCCCAGTCGTTGAAGCCTTAGCGGCGTGCTTTGATGCCTGGCTCTCGGTTGACACGTCTAAGCCTGAGGTAATTAGCGCAGCGGCGCAGGCTGGTGCGCATCTGATTAACGATATTCGTTCATTGCAGGAACTGGGCGCACTGGAAGCTGCAGTGGCAACTGGGCTACCGATTTGCCTGATGCATATGCAAGGCCAGCCGAAAACCATGCAGAATAACCCATACTATGACGATGTGGTGGCCGAGGTAAACACTTACTTCCAACAGCAGATCGCACGGTGTGCCGAGGTTGGCATTGAAAAAAATCGCCTGCTGCTGGATCCCGGATTCGGTTTCGGTAAGAATTTATCGCATAATTATCGCCTTCTGGCGCATTTGCAGGAGTTGCATCATTTTGGTTTACCGCTGCTGGTCGGGATGTCGAGAAAATCCATGGTGGGACAACTGCTTAATGTTCCTCCGCTCCAGTGCGTACATGGTAGTGTCGCCTGTGCGATCATTGCTGCCATGCAGGGCGCGCATATTATTCGCGTACACGATGTAAAAGCGACAGTTGACGCGATGCGAGTTGTCGAAGCCACGTTGGCAGAGAAGGAATAATAACGAATGAGTAACCGCAAATATTTTGGTACGGATGGTGTACGTGGCAAAGTGGGCGAGACGCCCATCACCCCAGATTTCGTGTTAAAACTTGGTTGGGCTGCCGGTAAGGTGCTGGCGAGCCACGGATCGCGCAAAATCATTATCGGCAAAGACACTCGCATTTCTGGCTATATGCTGGAATCTGCGCTAGAAGCCGGGCTTGCCGCCGCTGGGTTATCGGCTTCATTTACTGGCCCGATGCCGACACCCGCCGTGGCGTATCTGACGCGTACTTTTCGTGCTGAAGCGGGCATTGTTATCTCTGCATCACACAATCCCTACTACGACAATGGCATCAAATTTTTCTCTATCGATGGCACAAAGCTGCCGGATGACGTGGAAGAAGCTATCGAAGCGGAGCTAGATAAACCGCTGACCTGCGTAGAATCCACTGATTTGGGCAAAGCGAATCGCATTGTGGATGCTGCCGGGCGCTACATTGAGTTTTGTAAAAGCACGTTCCCGAATGAACTGAGCCTGAGTGGGTTAAAAATTGTGGTGGATTGTGCCAACGGCGCGACCTACCACATCGCTCCGAGCGTATTGCGTGAACTGGGAGCAAAAGTGATTGCCATTGGCTGTGAGCCAGACGGAATGAATATCAACAAATCCTGCGGTGCAACAGATATGCGTCAGCTTCAATCCCGCGTGTTGGCCGAAAAGGCGGACGTTGGTCTGGCGTTTGATGGCGACGGCGATCGGTTGATCATGGTGAATCACGAAGGCAATAAAGTTGATGGCGATCAGATCCTCTATATCATTGTGTGTGAAGGGTTGCGCCAAGGGCAGCTGCGCGGAGGTGCGGTGGGTACACTGATGAGCAACATAGGCCTGGAACTGGCATTGAAGCAACTGGGTATTCCATTTGCTCGCGCCAAAGTGGGCGACCGTTATGTGCTGGAAAAAATGCAGGAGAAGGGCTGGCGCATCGGCGCAGAGAACTCCGGGCATGTCATCCTGTTGGATAAAACCACCACTGGTGACGGCATCATTGCTGGCCTTCAGGTGCTAACGGCTATGGTGCGCAACCATATGTCGCTGCACGATCTCTGTAGCTGCATGAGATTGTTCCCGCAGGTGTTGGTTAATGTGCGCTTTACCGGTAGCAGCGATCCGCTGGAAAGCGACGCCGTAAAAAACGTGGTGGCAGAGGTGGAAAAAACGCTGGCGGGATGCGGTCGCGTACTGTTGCGTAAGTCTGGTACAGAGCCTTTGATTCGCGTTATGGTCGAAGGGGAAGATGAAGCTCTGGTTGTCGGCCTTGCTAATCAGATTGCGGATATTGTGAAGGCTGCCCATTAATTTCTCGGTTATCGGGCTATCTTTGTGGTCTGTAACGGAGACAGCTTCTGTACCTATTGAGGAGTTTAGCTATTTTTTCCGCAATCGCATTGATCTTTCTAAAATACACTTGCGTCGCCCAGTGGTTTTGGTTAGTATTCAGACCCGCTCTACCCGGGACAATGCTATCCGCTGAGCGAGATGTGCGCGGTTTACCACGAGAATTTAGCCTCTTTATCTGATGATAAGGAAACAGTTAGAGGTACTATCATGTACGAAGCTCTTTTAGTTATTTTCCTGTTGGTTGCGTTAGGCCTGATAGGTCTGATCATGCTACAACAATGTAAAGGTGCTGATATGGGCGCCTCATTTAGAGCTGGGGCATCTGCGACGCTATTCGGTTCGAGCGGTTCTGGTAACTTTATGACACATATGACCGCTGCATTGGCGACGTTGTTTTTCGTCTTTAGCCTGGTCTTAGGGAACATGAGTTCACATCAGAGCAAGGGCGGCGGCAGTGAGTGGGATAATTTGGGCCAACCTGTTCAGATTGAACAGCCTGCTGCGCCAGCAGTACAGGTTTCACCTGCGAGTGATATTCCCAATTAATTGAAAGATTTTGGATGCCGAGGTGGTGGAATTGGTAGACACGCTACCTTGAGGTGGTAGCGCCCGATTGGGCTTATGGGTTCAAGTCCCGTCCTCGGTACCAATAATAAGAAAAGGCTCATTCATTCAATAACCTAATACATCATCAAACGTAATACTCACGTTTGATGTAAGTACCGATAAGCCTATCGTGCATTTCGGATTACGATTGAGGCGTTTCAATCGGTTGCACAGCGTGCAGA
>JBPETC010000021.1:0-22583 GCA_051710325.1 Symbiopectobacterium sp. | reverse complement strand
CCAACTGGGGCGGATTCACGTTTAAACTCTGCATTGAAATTTCTTTTTTTCATTTGGGGCACCTGTGTTGTCCTGAGGTGAGTATATCACCTCTGTTTAAGTGGCATAAATTCAGTGTGTCACTACAAACCTTTAGCCACGCTATTATCTATTGCAATAGTGTAATATCCATTCGCAATGGAGTCGATGCACTTAGCGTAGGCGTGCTGCATATTATTTTTTCGATTTCATTGAATTTTCGAGCGAGCAATTAAATACGGCAGTCTGAACATTTGCATAGTAGGCTACTAATGCCGAAAATAATACGATCTTTTTCCAGTTTCATTTTTATCCCTAATTATTTTTCTATAAAACTCAATGATATCTATTAAAATAAGTCATTAATAAGCATGGGGATATAGATTTAGCCGATGATGGCCATATTGATGGAAACGGTGGATATAAAACCGCTGATACATCACCGGCTTCTTGTCTGAACCTGAAACGTTAGCTGGTCAGGTCATCAAAAAACTTCTTCACGCCATCGAAGAAGCTTTTAGAGCGAGGGCTATTTCTTTCTCCGGAAAGTCCACTGAAACTCTCTTCCAAGTCTTTCAATAGTTGCTTCTGACGCTCATTAAGATTAACTGGCGTTTCAACTACCACGCGGCATAGCAGATCTCCCTGTGCACCGCCGCGTACCGATTTCACACCTTTGCCACGCATGCGGAACGATTTGCCGGTTTGCGTTTCCGCAGGCACCTTCAATTTCACGCGGCCATCTAACGTCGGCACTTCAATCTCACCTCCAATAGCTGCCATTGCAAAGTTGATGGGAATTTCGCAATAGAGATTGCTATCTTCACGCTGGAAGATAGGATGCGGTTTTACCTGCACCTGAACGTACAGATCGCCAGCAGGTGCACCGTGCCCCCCGGCCTCACCTTCACCAGACAAGCGAACACGATCGCCCGTATCCACGCCTGCAGGAATTTTCACCGACAGCTTTTTGCTGATTTCAACGCGGCCATGACCATGACACTTATTGCAAGGATCTTTAATGATCTTGCCACGTCCACGACAGTGCGGACAGGTTTGCTGAACTGTAAAGAAGCCTTGACGCGTCTGCACCTGGCCATTGCCATAACAGGTTGGGCAGGTTACCGGCGAACTGCCCGACTTTGCGCCGCTTCCATGACAGGAATCACACTCTTCAAGCGTCGGAATGCGGATCTCTTTGGCGACGCCACGAACCGCTTCTTCCAGCGTCAACTCCATGTTATAGCGTAAATCGGCCCCGCGGCTGGCACGTTGGCGACGTCCACCGCCGAAAATATCGCCGAATACGTCGCCAAAGATATCGCCAAAATCTGCGCCGCCGAAGCCGCTAGCCCCGCCACCGCCTATACCGCCTTGTTCGAACGCGGCGTGGCCGTATTGATCGTAAGCTGCCCGTTTCTGCGCATCCGTCAGAATTTCATAGGCTTCTTTGATCTCTTTGAATTTTGCTTCAGCCTTTTTACCGCCAGGGTTACGGTCTGGGTGAAACTTCATCGCCAGGCGCTTATAGGCCTTTTTTATCTCCCGTTCATCGGCGTCTTTGGTAACGCCTAGCACTTCGTAATAATCTTGCTTCGCCATGCTTTTCCTGCCCTCAACATGCGTGCACGGGCGCAGAGTTTCCTCGACGCCCGTGCATGGTTTGCCAACAACGGCTTATCGCCGTTGTTGCGCCCACCTAAGGGCGATTATTTTTTCTCTTTCACTTCTTCGAATTCAGCGTCTACAACGTCGACTTCATTGCGCGCCGCATTATCTGCGTTGCCTGCACCCGCTTGTGCTTGCTGTTGCGATGCTTCCAGCAGCTTGGCAGACGCTTCGATCAACGCTTGGATCTTCGCTTCGATCTCCGCTTTATCTTCGCCTTTCAGTGCACTTTCCAGCGCTTTTAATGCATCTTCAATCGCGGTTTTATCGTTAGCGGCCAGCTTGTCACCAGACTCTTCCAGCTGCTTACGAGTGCTGTGCAGCAGGTGATCTCCATGATTACACGCCTGTACCAGCTCTTCAAACTTACGGTCAGCTTCTGCATTGGCTTCTGCATCGCGCACCATCTTCTGGATTTCATCTTCATTCAAGCCAGAAGACGCTTTGATGGTGATGTTCTGCTCGCGGCCGCTGTTTTTGTCTTTGGCAGAAACATGTAGGATACCGTCAGCGTCGATATCAAAAGTCACTTCGATCTGCGGCATACCGCGCGGTGCGTTCTGAATACCATCTAGGTTAAACTGACCTAACGACTTGTTATCGTGCGCACGTTTACGTTCACCCTGCAACACATGGATGGTTACTGCGGACTGGTTATCTTCCGCTGTAGAGAACACCTGGCTGTGTTTGGTCGGGATGGTGGTGTTCTTGGTAATCAGCGGCGTCATTACGCCACCCATGGTTTCGATACCCAGTGACAGCGGGGTAACGTCCAGCAGCAGCACGTCTTTAACG
Source organism: Symbiopectobacterium sp. (assembly GCA_051710325.1). Taxonomy (GTDB): domain Bacteria; phylum Pseudomonadota; class Gammaproteobacteria; order Enterobacterales; family Enterobacteriaceae; genus Symbiopectobacterium. The sequence continues at coordinate 20,102 of JBPETC010000021.1, read as the reverse complement.
TCACCGGCCAACACGCCACCCTGCACCGCTGCACCGATTGCCACAGCCTCATCCGGGTTAACGTCTTTGCGCGGTTCTTTGCCAAAGAAGTCAGCCACTTTCTTCTGTACCAGCGGCATACGGGTTTGCCCACCCACCAGAATCACGTCCTGCACGTCAGAAACGGACAGCCCGGCATCCTGCAATGCAACTTTCAGAGGCTCCAGTGAACGGGTCACCAGCTCTTCTACCAACGACTCCAACTTGGCGCGAGTCACTTTGATGTTCAGGTGTTTCGGACCCGTTGCATCCGCCGTGATGTACGGCAGGTTAACGTCGGTCTGTTGCGCAGAAGACAGCTCAATTTTGGCTTTTTCTGCTGCTTCTTTTAGACGCTGCATCGCCAACGGATCGCTGCGCAGGTCAAAACCTTGCTCTTTCTTAAACTCATCAACCAGATAGTTGATCATACGGCTATCGAAGTCTTCGCCACCCAGGTGGGTATCACCGTTGGTTGCCAGTACTTCAAAGGTTTTTTCGCCGTCAACATCATCGATTTCGATGATAGAGATATCAAATGTACCACCACCCAGGTCGTAAACCGCAATGGTGCGGTTTCCCACTTCTTTATCAAGACCGTAGGCCAGCGCAGCTGCTGTCGGTTCGTTAATGATACGTTTTACTTCCATACCCGCGATGCGGCCTGCATCTTTAGTGGCCTGACGTTGCGCATCGTTAAAATACGCCGGCACGGTGATAACCGCTTCAGTGATGGTTTCACCGAGGAAGTCTTCTGCCGTTTTCTTCATTTTTTTCAGCACTTCAGCAGAGATCTGCGGTGGTGCCATTTTCTGATCTTTTACTGTCAGCCAGGCGTCGCCATTATCTGCTGCAACGATGTTGTACGGCATGATGTTGGTATCACGCTGCACTTCTTCATCTTTGAAGCGACGGCCAATCAGACGCTTGATAGCAAACAGGGTATTTTTCGGGTTAGTCACAGCCTGACGTTTAGCGGGCTGTCCAACCAGAATTTCACCATCTTGCGTATAAGCAATAATAGAAGGCGTTGTGCGATCGCCTTCGCTGTTTTCCAGTACTTTAACCTGCGTACCGTCCATAATCGCTACACAAGAGTTGGTTGTACCCAGGTCGATACCAATAATCTTACCCATCTAAACATCTCCACTAAAAAGTCGTATTCGGTATAGTCGTTCAACCTACTATGCGGGCGAAAAGGGGATTTTCAACTCAACAAGGTGCAATTATTCAATTTTTTGCCCTCACGAGGTCTCCTCATCATCCATACGGCGCTCTTCGATGCCTCGGACTAACTCACACTACCCGGCATATCACGTTACAAGAGGTCAAACCGTTTCGGTTGGAAATAAGATGGGGACGACAATTTTCTCATCAAGGGATGAGAGCGAAAAAAATACAGAAGATCCCTTTTATGATCAAACTATTCCTCTTGCGCCTTGTTGTATCCGCGCATTCGTCCCGCTGTTATGTATGTCACGCCGCGATTAAAATTTTTTTGAAAATTTCACACCATTGCGTTTTTACCGTTACAGCGCTTTGATTATGACATTGCTTGCACAGTTAAATAGCGTTCACAGTGAGACAGCAGGGGGCTATATGGACGACGAGAGCAAAGACAGCTGGTCTGACCGCATTCACCTCTCTTTTATGGCGCATTCTGGCTGACGCTGGTCGGCATTCTAATGCTGCCAAAATAGGCCTGGCAGAAGCCAGTGACGCAAGACCAGCGAAAATTGCGTAAGAGACGTTAGAGAAAGAGATGCCCGAGAAGCGCACTTCTGGCGGAAATGCTTGCACCATCACATGAAGGCACCGCACCGACTACGCCAACGCATAATCTCGTAACCGCATACCCTAAGAACAGCAACGAAGGATCGCCGCGCAGCCACCAGATAGAAGAAAGCGCAGCCCGCTGCCTGCCAGCAGGATGCTGCCGAAAATAAACGTCTTACCGGCTACGACGTGACCGATAATCATCCAGACGGTCACACAAGCCAATCATCAGGGTGATGGTTGCCAGACAAGTTTGCCTGCAACGCCATCGAAGCGTGGATACCCATGTGCTTTTTGCAAATTAGGTCAGTGCCATCATGGGATCACCATCACGATGCAGGCTGGAGAGTAGACAGGTCAGCAGCATCGATACCGCAACCGCCGTTTTATGTTTCATCACCATCGCCTTAAGCGGCAATTCTTCCGCCAGACATTTGTTCGCCTGCATCTCCATAAACACCGGTATTTCTTGCAACCAGCGACGAAAATACATGGCAAAGAAGCCAAAGATACCTCCGAGAAAGAACGGAATACGCCAGCCGCCGCCGACAATCTGCCGCGGCGTTAATGTACTATTGAGTAGTATTGCAATCGCAGAACCGAGCAGAATACCGAGCGTCAGCCCCGCCGTCAGAATGCCACACATGCCAGCCCAATATGAGAACGCGGCACTGTGCTCATACGACAAACACCAGACTCCCGGTACTTCACCGCCAATCACAGCGCCTTGTAAAATACGCATCAATAGCAGCAATACCGGCGCAGCGATCCCCATACTTTCATAGGTCGGTAACAGCCTCACGGCATGGCGAGCGTAGGCACTGCCATCAGGAAGATGCTCAGGCTGAACATCTTTTATGTCCAACCAAGATCGCTAAAGTGGGTCATGACGATGCCCAACGGGCGGGCCAGATAGCCTGCTGCAAAGATTTTGAAGGTTTGCAATTGGCGCACAGCCACTCGGGAATATCAGGTGAGAAGAACAGCTCGCCAATCACCGCAGCGAAAAATACAAAAATGATGAAATCGTAAAACTCCAACGCGCCATCCAGTGCCGCCAGGGAGAGCGTTTTATAATCCTGTCCGTTCAGTTGGCGCCTATTTGTGTGGCAGGGGCTGTGCTGCTGACGATTGTTGTGATGAAAATGATTGTGATGGAGCGTTATCACCATTCATAAGTTACCGAATAAGGCCAGAGTGAGAGAAAAATAGTTTTCCATCTTTATGTAAAGCTAAGATTACTATAACAGCTAAATTTTTACATTCCGAGAAGCTGTAGATTTTATTTAAAATTGCCGAATTTTAACTTTTTATGTCGCGGATCGCACTATTTTGGCGAAATGCTGCTACCACTTGCAGATCGGTTTCGACATAATGTGCTTACTGCAACTGTATACAATACGGTACACTGGCAAAGATCCATGGCACCAGCACGTTTCCCAGACCATCTTTACAACCCTTCCAGCGTCTTTTTGATGGATTTGGGTTGACCCGGCAGGTTCAGGATTAATGCCTATTTACGAATAACCCCACCTGACGCGATGAAATCGCTGTAGGTATAAAGCGAAAACTGATCTGGTGCATCTGCTCGCCGAAACCAGGCATTTCTCGATCGGCCACCGCCAGCGTGTCATCCGACTTGACATCGCGCCGTGCCGATCCCGTACCGCCAGTTGTCAGCATAAGATGACACTGACGCTCATCTACCAACTCAGACAAAGCATGTTCAATTAAACGGCTGCTCATCGGGAATTAGGCGGGATTCCACCTCAAATGGCAGTCAGCGCAGCAGCAAGCCACTCCTGTAATGCAGGGATGCCCTTATCCTGATATATCCCGCTTGATGCTCGGTCGGAGATGGATAACAGGCCAATTAGCAATTCATTCATAACAACATCTCTATCAGTTAGAATCTAATTCTAAGAATCTTTTTCATGCGTGAGAGCAGCGCATCGTTTAAGGCACTAGGTTATCAGCAATGATGTGAGATATGCGGGTTTTTATGTCGCCAACGGGAAAGTTTGCGTTTATATTTAAAGTCACGGCCACTTGGCGCCGACACTTAGTATGTTAGCGCATTGCTGTGGAAGCAAATGTACGCGCGAGTACCAAGGAAACGTTCATAGCCGGTCTGAATATCAATTTACTCAAACTCATCTCTCATCCGGTATCTGCGTTCTTCTTCTTTGGTTCCGTGGTTTTTTCTGTAGCCCTTGTTCGTGTTCGTCATCTATCACGATCGTCAGGCTGAGTGGGATACTCAGCGACATAACCTTAATAGTATTATTAATATTTATCAATTCTATAACACTGGCGGTGAAGCTAAAGACAGTGAGATTCGTTTTTGACTGGCGATTTTACCCAGGTGCGTGTCAGAATGCTAGGCTCCAACACGCGCGATACACAGTTGGAATGCATCACCTACTTGTCATAATTGGATTTAACCTTCAATGACATGACCATCCTGCGCTTGTGCAAAGACAAGCTGCCCGTGATGGGACAATATGCAGGCAAAGGAACCTACACCACCATTTTTCCGTTGATGTTGTCATCTGGATGAGCTGCACGGCGTTATCATCTGCACCACCGGTGTATTGAGTGAACCGATGCTCTATAAGACCGTAATATCGTTCTCGTCTCTTCTCATTGCCGCATTTATGGCGTTTACTCGCTGCCATGCTGGGCAGCGTGCTCTTTCTGCTGTTTGCCAAAAACCTGATTGAGCTGCCCATCCGCTGCCTACTACGACGACTTAACGGGCTACTTGCGCAACGATGTCTGTTACCTTGCAGCTAACAAGGTGTTGTAAATCACCAATGTGACCCGGCCGCCTCACCTGTGTTATCCTGATCGATATCGATCATTTTAAAAATGTGAACGATACCTTGGGACACGGCGGCGGCGATAACGCGCTGAAAACCGTAGCCACCAACCTGAAAAACTCGTTTCGCAAAGAGGAAATCTTCTGCCGTTTGAGCAGTGATGAATTTGCCATTGTTCTGCCCAATATCGCGCTGGATGACGTTTACTGTGTCGCTGAACGCGCCAGAGTGGTCGTGTGAGCAACGCCACCAGTGCCTTGTCTTCGTGCCAGAAAATGAAGCTCGCCGTCAGTATCGGTTTTGTGTAATATCACATAGCGCAGGAAGATCTTACCCAAGTGATGAAGAGTGCTGATGAGAAACTCTATCTGGCGAAACGTGAGCGTAACCGCGTTGCGCTATAGCCGGACCAAGTGGAAACAACAAAAAAGCGGGGTAACCCGGTTTTTGAGGTTACTAAAAACTGACCTACTCTCATAGTCATTTCCACATTTCCGTCATTCCCGCAAAGGCGAGAATCTCTTGCAGAAGAAACGATTTTATTCTCATAAAGATCCCCGGCTTTCGCCGAGGATGAAAAAGGGATAGGCTCCCCCAAGAGAAAACCCGGCATTCTTCGTTAATTATAGCAGATCTTCAATCATTTTTTCTAGTTTTCCATGATCGATAGCAAACTTACTGATACCGTCTGCTAGCTTATCAACGGCCATCGGATCTTGCTTGTGCTGCCAGTAGAACTCGGCTTCAGTCATTTTCGCCGGACGCGCTTTGATCTCACCGCTGTAAGCCAGTTTGCGCGGCACATTGCCGGTGGATTCTGACAATTTTTTCAGAAATGCAGGCGCAATGGTCAGGTGATCGCAACCAGCCAGCTCAAGAATTTCGCCGCTGTTACGGAAGCTGGCCCCTATCACCACGGTTTCATAACCGTGCGCTTTGTAGTACTCGTAGATTTCAGTAACGGAGATAACACCAGGATCTTCCTGCGGTGCATACTCTTTCTTATCTGTGTTATATTTGTACCAGTCCAGAATACGGCCCACAAACGGAGAGATCAGGAAGACATCCGCTTCCGCACAAGCACGCGCTTGTGCAAAAGAGAACAGCAGTGTCAGGTTACAGTTAATGCCTTCTTTTTCCAACTGCTCAGCGGCACGGATGCCCTGCCAGGTTGAAGCCAGCTTGATCAAAATACGATCGTTACTGATGCCCGCATGGTTATACAACTTGATCAAATGCTTAGCTTTGGCAACGCTCGCTTTAGTATCATAAGAGAGGCGAGCATCCACTTCCTTGGAGATACGTCCAGGGATCAGTGTCAGGATTTCCAGACCAATATTGACGACCAGCTTGTCCGTGGCATCGACAAGCTGCTGTTCCCGTTTGCTGCTCTGCTCACGAGCCCATTTCACCGCGTCTTCAATCAAAGAGCGGTATTCAGGAATTTGCGCCGCGTTCAGAATCAGGGAAGGGTTTGGTGGTAGCATCTTGCGGTTTGTAGAGCTTCATCGCGGCGATATCACCGGTATCAGCCACTACTGTGGTCAATTGGCGTAAGGAAGTCAGTTTATCCGTCATGTTGGCATATCTCATTGTAGGTATATGAATATCGTCTTGTGTTTCTCACTGATCGCTTATGTTTCAATACTAACACTCATCGCCCCTTTTTTTCCGTGTTTTTGCTACAGTACTTGCAACAAAAACGGGGGAGCCATGCCATGTTAATCACCATTTCGCCAGCGAAAACGCTGAATTACACCAGCCCGTTAGCCCCCGAGCGTTACACACAGCTTGCGTTGCTGGACCACGCTAGCGAACTGATCGCCCAGTGTAAACGGCTTACACCGGCACAGATCGCCTCCTTGATAGGCATTAGTGAAAAACTGGCAGATCTCAACGCGGGATGTTTTAGCGAATGGCAGCCCCATTTCACCCTCGATAATGCGCGCGAAGCACTGCTAGCGTTCAAAGGCGACGTGTATACCGTGCTTGCCGCAGAAGATTTCAGTGAGGCGGATTTCGATTTTGCCCAGCAGCATCTCTGCGCATGTTATCCGAGCTGTATGGCGTACTACGCCCGCTGGACCTGATGCAATCCTATCGTCTGGAAATTGGCATAGGGCTGGAGAACAAGGCTGGCAAAGATCTTTTTATCACTTCTGGGTCGGCACCATTACTCAGCACCTCAATCAGGCATTGCAGGCACAGCGGGATGACATTTCCCTCAATGTCAAAAATCTCAACACTACGCTGATAAAACCGGTATTTCTGGATGAGAAAATGGCACGTTCAAAGCGATCAGCTTCTACGCCAAAAAGGCGAGCGGTTTGATAAGCCGTTTCATTATCAAAACCGGCTGATGCAGGTTACGCAACTGCACGATTTAACCTGTAAGGTTACTTCTTTGCGGAATATGGCGCGAGCAGGCAGGAATTGATCTTTAAACGCCACGCGCAGTAAAGATTATCGTTCCCCTGACTGCGCGAGGAACGTGAACAAAGACAGTTATAATAACAACGCTTATAACTACAACGTTTATAACAAGGTTATTCCGGCAACGCCATCAGGAACTGATGCAGTTGCGCGAAATCGGGTGTAAAGTTGTGCGAGAACAATTCCAGATCCACACGCTGCGCCAGCGCTTCCGACAGATCCAGCGTTTACCCAGAATCTCTTCTATGCTCTCTTTGGATTTCGCAGGATGCGCCGTCCCCAAGGAACAAGCTGAAATCGCCTGGCTGAAGTTGGTTGCGCAGCAGACGATAAGCAATGGCCGCATGGGGTTCGGAGGTGTATAGCCCAGCGTTTCCAGTTCATGCATGAACACTTTGATCACGTCATCACTCACTGTACCAAATCCCAGCGTTGGCAGCGCCCAGTTTTTACGACGGAACAGCTCCTCGACGCGCAGCTGTTGACGCGCGGCGGCAGGCAACTGCGCCACGGCTTCAAAGTAATAGCAGATTTGTGCTAGCAATCGGCTAATATTGATGGAATTTGCTGAGTTCAAGCAAATAGCCTGTTTCAATTCTTCATCAAACGTCTGCTTCACCAGCGCCTGACACGCATCGAAATCGCTGTCGATCGCGATGGTATGTGTATTGCGACCCAGCGTACAGAACAGCTTCTCCTGCAACTGGCTGATTTTGCCGCGTAGATACAGAATCACCACACGCACGTTCTCCAGACCGTAAAACGCGTGCGCGACTGCCGCACCGGTATCACCGGTGATTGCCGTCAAAATGGTGACTTTTTCTCCGTTGTAGACCTGTGACAGCATTTGCGCCATAAAGCGCTTGCCAAAATCCTTAAGCGTCATCGTTGGGCCGCGGAACAGCTCCGGAGAGGTAATATCTTCAGAGACTGTGGCAACCGGAGCTGGGAAGGTAAATGTTGCTTTAACTCGTTGATAAACAGTTTCCGGCACAAGCCCTTTACCCAGACAGGCAGAAAGAATGCGGCGATCGCGCGTAACCAGACCCCAATGCTCTGCATCACGGTCACCGCGACGCCAGTCAGAGCGGCAAACAGCGCGTCGATGTAGACGGTCATTAATCCAATTGTGAGTACACCCAGCGGCGCCGCGTTTTCCAAAGCACACTTTACGCTCTGCGCTATAGGTACGATGGCATCGGACGCTTGCGCGCTTCCTTGATCCACAACCAGGTACCGCTGAGGGCGGTACCGGTCAGAATCAGGTATTCCAACGCCATCATATAAACACCCTGCTAGGTGAAGATCACCACGCTGATAATGTTAACTACAACCCACATAATTCAGTTCTCCACACACTTACGCGTCATCAGAATCATCGCTATCATGGAGAGCACCATCATGCTGGAATCCCAGAAGAAAAACGCATCCGGCTGCTCCAGTTCCAGCAATTTATCAATTTCCGTCGAACTGAACTCAGGCAGTTCCAGCGGGAAGAACGGCCCTTGCTGGCGTCCAAGCCCCTGTTTGATAGCCTGCGCGACGCTGACCTGCTCGTTGTGATCTTTTAAGTTGTAAAATTTCATGCCTTATCCCAATTGACGTGTGCCTGTCGTGTCCATACGGCAAATATGAACAAACCCTTCATCGTTCTGCAAATAATTATCTTGCAGCCAACTAGTCAGACGCTGCGCCTTTTCCATATCGTCGCACATAGAAAACAGGGTCGGCCATGAACCGAAGATAGCGCACGCCAGCGCACCGATATCTTTTACCGCCTGACGCGGGCCTCGGCAAAACCAGGCAGCAGGCGCGCACGGTACGGCTTGGCAATCACATCCTGCATCAACGCCGCCGCCAGCGGCAGGCTGTCGGCGTGACAAGCGTGAATAAAACCCGCCAGATAACGACCATGACTGATGCAATCCTGACGGCGATACTGCGCGGGCAGAATGACGCGTGCTTCCGAAGTGGACACTTTGATTCCCGGATAGGTCATGACCCACAGCCAATCGTCAAACACAGGCACTGGCTGGCTGATGATGCGGTTTTGCTCGATCATTAGTTGTACCGCCCAGGAAGCACGGCGCGACATTATCGTGGTACGCGCTGCCAGAAATACATCCTTCCAGCTCACCCATCAGCGCCAGTAAACCCGTATCATCCAGCAGCTTGCCACAAAATTCATTCATCGCCATCAGGCCGGCAACCGCGGAACAGGCACTGGACCCCAGGTCCGATCCGATCGGCATGTTCTTTTTCAGCGTCATGACAACAGGAATGGGTTTCCCCACTTCCTGGCAAAACCGCTCCCAACATTGGTAGAGAATGTTCTTTTTCGGCTTACGCGGCAGTTTGCCGACAAAAAGGCCTCCATTGCGCAAGCTAAAGCTATCGGCCGCCATTACGGTCACGCAATCGCCCAACAGATCGCCATCAATAGGCGTAACCGCCGCGTCCAGCACATCAAACCTAACGCTGACGTTACCGATCGAGGCGGCGCATAAATTTTAACTATCATTATGCTCCTGACTTCCATGACAGCGTGCGCAACAGATCGGCAAATACACCGGCCGCTGTCACATCATTACCCGCGCCATAACCGCGCATCACTAGCGGCAATGGTTGGTAATACTGTTATAGAACGCCAACGCATTCTCACCGTCTGTTACTTTGAACAATGGATCGTTACCACCCACTGAGCTAATTTGCACTTTGCAGAGCTCTTCTTCAATTACGCCGACATAACGCAACACTTTACCTGCTTCCCGTGCGTGCGCCACTTTTTCACTGAATTGCGCATCCAGCTCTGGTAAACACGCCATAAAGGTATCGATATCGCCCGAAGCATTAAAGGACGACGGCAACACCGACTCAACATCGATATTGGCCAGCTCCAACTTATAGCCCGCTTCACGAGCCAGAATCAAAAGATTGTGTGCAACATCAATGCCGGACAGATCGTCACGCAGATCGGGCTCGGTGTAACCATTTGCTTTCGCCTGCAACGTCGCTTGCGACAAGCTCATCCCTTCATCCAGCTTACCAAAGATAAAGGAGAGCGACCCCGAGAGGATCCCGGTGAAACGCAGCAACTCATCCCAGGCATTAAACAGGTTTTGCAGGTTTTCAATCACCGGAAGCCGGCACCAACATTGGTATCATACAGGAATTTACGGCGTGATTTACCGGCAGAGATGCGCAGTTGCCGGTAATAGCTCATGGAACCGGTGTTGGTCTTTTTGTTTGGTGTGACGACATGGAAGCCATCGCTCAGGAAGTCAGCATACTGATCGGCCACCGTCTGATTAGAGGTACAATCCACAATAACCGGGTTAAGCAGATGATACTCTTTCACCAGACGAATCAGGCGATTCAGATTGAAGGGTTCACGCACTTCATTCAGCGCTTCACGCCAGGAGAGTCCAGCGCAATGCCGTTAATATTGGTCAGCAAGGCTTTGGAGTTGGCAATACCGCAAACACGCAGATCGATATATTTCTGCTTCAGTCACGGCTGCTAACGATGAGTCTGCTCCAGCAAAGAATCGCCCATGCCGATAACGAATAAATCGATCACCTGATCGGTATTAAACAGCATCTGGTGCGCCACACGCATGCTAGTCACCGCCACGTCGTTATCCACCACCACAGATATAGAGCGCTCAGAGGAACCTTGCGCAATCGCGATGATATTGATATTGGCACTGGTCAATGCGGAGAACAGGCGGGCAGAGAGGCCGCGCAGCGTACGCATACCGTCACCCACCACAGAAATGATCGCCAGACGTTCGGTAATATCCAGCGGCTCCAGCATGCCGTCTTTCAGTTCCAGATAGAATTCATCTTCCAGCGTTTTCTTGGAACGGGCCAGTTCGCTTTGTAACACACAGAAGCTGATGCTGTACTCGGAAGAGGACTGAGTGATCAGCACTACCGAGATGCCCGCACGGAACATCGCCGCAAACACACGCGCTGTCATCCCAACCATGCCTTTCATGCCTGGGCCGGAGACATTAAACATTGCCATATTGTTCAGGTTGGTGATGCCTTTTACTGGATATTGAGTATCAGTGCTATCTAAACCAATCAGTGTACCGGGCGCTTGAGGGTTTTCGGTATTTTTAATCAGGCAGGGAATTTGGAACTGGGCGATGGGGGCGATGGTACGGGGGTGAAGCACTTCGGCACCGAAGTAGGAAAGCTCCATCGCTTCCTGATACGACATCGACTTCAGCAGTCTCGCATCAGGCACCTGACGCGGGTCGCAGGTGTAGACACCGTCCACATCAGTCCAGATTTCACAACAGTCTGCGCGTAAACAGGCGGCCAACACGGCAGCGGAGTAGTCAGAACCGTTGCGGCCCAGTACCACCAGTTCCCCTTTATCATTACTCGCCGTGAATCCTGCCATCAGAATGACGTGATCGGAAGGAATGCCTTGCTCGGCGATACGGCGCGTGGATTCCGTAATATCCACGGTAGACTCCAGATAATGTCCCTGCGCCAGCAAGCGTTTTACCGGATCGATAACCGATACCTTATAACCGCGCGCCTGGAATACCGCTTCCATGATGGCAATGGAGAGTTGCTCGCCAAGACAGATGATACTGGCGTTGACGCTGTCCGGGCACTGCCCAAGCAGTGAAATGCCGTGCAGAACCTGCTTCAGTTGACCCAGCTCTTGCTGTACCAGCGTGGACAAGCGTTCATATGGGAAACCAGGCTGGGATTCCGCCAGCCCTTTGAGCAGAGAATAAAAGATAGTTTCGGCATCGTTGATATGCGGCAGAATATCTTGACCCTCAACGATTTTATCAATCATCACCACCAGGTGGTTGGTGATTTTCGCCGGGGCAGACAGTACGGTGGCTACCTGCCCCTGACGCGCATTGCTCTCGATGATATCGGCAACGCGCGCAAAACGCGCCGCATTCGCCACGGAAGTCCCGCCAAATTTCAACACTCGCATTTTTATCTCTTCTCCTGAGTTTCAGTCACCAAAATGCGTCGTGCGCTTTTGGCTGCCGCCACTGGCGGCCCGGATCTGCGGAGCCTGCTCTTCGCCATAAAAAAGCCCGCACCTAAACAGTGCGGGCTTTTCAGATTCTTTTCTACTCTACGCTCTACGTGTCAGCCCGCACCATTACTGGTAGTAATGGTGGTTGTCAGGCTGATTTTACGCATGCGTAAAGGACTCTCGATCAACAAATCAGTTCTATCCTCTAGTAGTTAAGGCAATCGCGACATGAAGTCAATGGATTTCTTGTTTCATCTCACTTCAGTATATTCTCAATATCGTGTAGCAGCGTATGCAGCATGACGGTATCGCGTTGCTGTAACAGCCCGATGCGTTGCATTAGCCAATCACGCAGTTTCTCATCATCGTGTACCTGCAACGTTACCAACAGCTTTTCCAGCCGATGATGCAGCGCCACCAACTGCCCGGCTTGAGTGGCTTCGACAGTTTCTGCCTGTACCTGCATCAGTTAAGCCAACTGGTGATAATAGACCATGACGGCCTGCCCTAAATTTAAGGACGGGTAGTTTGTGCCTGCATCGGCACACCCGTCAATATATCTGCCAGCACCAATTCATCGTTGGTGAGGCCAGAATCTTCACGTCCAAGCAGCAGCGCTGCCGAACTGACCCACTGTTGTTTTTCCTGCATCAGCCCGAGTAATTCTATCGGCGTGCAGTAATAGTGAAACCTGGCTCGATCCAGAATATCACTGGTTCCTGTACGCTACCCGGCGTGCACCTGGCTCAAGGTGTGCCTGATTATCAACAATACGCACTGAATAAAATCCATGTTTTTCATGGCTCTGGCTGCTGCCCCATGTTCTCTGGGCGAACTGGCGAGACCAGCACAGTAAAAACTGCACAAAACCTCCAAAGAAGAGAAAATATCTGACGAACGTGCGATACCCGGTATGCGCCGTCCACCGCGCGGTCGTTTAATTTAACATAAATGAAATATTCGAGCGTCACATTACGGTAAAAATGCGAGTCAAGCTTAAAAAGGGATAAAAAGGGATAAAAACCAAAAAATTTATTATATATGCTTTAATATCAATATATTATATAATAGCTATTTCTATATGACGTTTCGCGTTCATTGCGGTCGCTTGCGCTACTGAATCGTATCAAAATCAAGCAAATTATGACTTAATTTATCAATCTTATAAGTATTTCACAAAATAGTTAACGTGCTAAAATGAATCAATATATGTCAATGGAATCGTAGATTTGTGAGCGATCAAAATTGGTGCTTACTGTTAAGTTTCTGTTAATAATATTAAACTATGCACCATTTTAGGCGCAGTTGAGTTAGCTTGATTATCATCTGATATTGCTTGTTATCATTATCACGTAGAATACACTGGCACTGTCAGTGTAACTGATTCGCGCGGAACTTTGTCAGCGTCATGCAATCGATACGCGGAGATGTCGTTGCTGTAGCAACGTTCCGCATCGTATGAAGTCAGGTATGCACCAGGAATGTATTTGCGTACTTTAGTCTACATTGCGAGAATGAGCGTCTTCTTTGCGCTTCACGCTCCGGTAAGAGCTAATAACCCCGCACCATGCGTGCGGGCACGAAAAAACCGATGGCGACTTCTGTACTTCTGAATTCTATAATTGGTTGGCAATTTTAGGTAGCAAACATGCAGACCCCGCACATTCTTATTGTCGAAGACGAGTTGGTAACTCGTAACACCCTCAAGAGCCTCTTTGAAGCTGAAGGATATGTCGTTCACGAAGGCACTGACGGCGCTGAGATGAACCATATCCTATCCGAACATGATATCAATCTGGTGATCATGGACATCAATCTTCCCGGCAAAAATGGCCTGCTGTTGGCACGCGAACTACGTGAACAGGCCAGCATCGCGCTAATATTCCTAACCGGACGTGATAACGAAGTGGATAAGATCCTCGGCCTGGAAATCGGTGCGGACGATTACATCACCAAACCGTTTAATTCACGTGAGTTGACTATCCGTGCGCGTAATTTGCTGTCCCGTACCATGAATTTTGGCGGTCTGAGCGAAGAGCGTCGTCTGCTAGAAAGCTACCGCTTCAATGGTTGGGAACTGGACATCAACAGCCGTTCTCTGATTAGCCCAGAGGGTGAGCAGTACAAACTGCCGCGCAGCGAGTTCTGTGCGATGCTGCACTTCTGCGAAAATCCCGGCAAGATTCAGACCCGTGCCGAACTGTTGAAGAAAATGACCGGCCGCGAGTTGAAACCGCACGACCGCACCGTAGATGTGACGATTCGCCGCATCCGCAAGCGTTTCGAATCCACTGCCGATACGCCGGAAATCATCACGACCATTCATGGCGAAGGCTACCGTTTCTGCGGCGATCTGGAAGAATAACGTCGCTCCGCCAGTTACAAATGACAGACTGTCCTACTCTCACCGTCATTCTCGCGAAGGCGGGAATCTCTTGCAGGTGAAACGCGTTTCTTCTTATTTTCGACTCAGATTCCGCTCTCGTCAATCGCTTTTATGCCTATTTTTATTCGCGCCTAGCGCGTTACATTCAGCGGCGAAGTATCAACCCCGTTCTAGCCTTGTAAAATAATCCCTAAATCCATCAGATGTTGACCTGCCTGATTCATATTGTCTGACAAGTTCCATTTCTTCATGATGGCGGCATAGGTGCCGTTACCAAACAGCTCATGATATGCAGCCAGAATAACCGATGTTAGCGGGGAGTCTTTCTCTAAGACCGAGCCCTGATACAGGTCGCCAAATCCATTGTGTTGTCCCGTACCGACTACTTCGAGCTGCCCATTGGTTTTCTGCACTCTAAGTGTAAAGTAGGTCAGCGATGCCTGATAGGAGAAGAATACATCTGCGCGATCGGAACGCACAGAGAGGATTGAGGTCGGTTGGTCCTTGTAGGATTGGACCGTTACGGCCGGTTTTCCGGCGGTGGTACAGACTTGCGATTGCTTGACAATCACACCTGCTCGGAAGAGCCTCCAGCCAATACGGCGGTGCGCTTGCTGCAGGTATCGTCCAATGTATTTATTTTTTCAGGGTTTCCACTTTTTACCGCAAAGACGACGAATGCACGGACAAAATCCACAAAATCGTTTTTTGCCTGACGTGGTGGAAAATCGCCAGTGGGCCCGATTAAGAATTGATAGCGCCCAGATTGAATACTACTCAGTATGCTGGGTAATCTCGCCCACCGTGAAATATTCAATTTTGACACCGATCAGTTCACCCAATTCGTTAGCGAGATCAATGCTAGCGCCTTCGATGGAATTAGTGTTGCTGACGATTTTATAAGGCAGAAAGGAATCATTATTGGCCGCGTTTAAGACGCCGGTTTTTATATCTTCCGGAAAACGTTCGTGCAGGCTTTTGTTTAGCGTTTGGGTTGGAATTGCGGTGGTAGCCAAGGTGTTTTCAGAAAACAGTGAACCGATCAGTAGAGTGGTATATCCAAGCTTTTTCATTGTCATGCCGTGTTCTCCTCTGTTTTTTGGGGAATTCAGATGTCAGTGATAGTGAGAAAATAAGTATTAGCGGTGAAAACTATCCTTGTATTTCATGAGGCGAACGTGGTGCAACAAAGCGGGTATTAGCCAGTGCTGGTAAAACATCGCGAGCATAGGTGGTTCGTTTAGGGTTGATATCAGCATAGATCAACATCGGTGTTTCGGATGCTTGCACTACCACGACACCTAACGGGTCGACCACCATGCTGTTACCGATATTTCGCATACCGTACTTGTCAACAACCACCACATAGGTGGTGTTTTCCACAGTGCGAGCGCGGACCAGAAGTTCCCACTGTGTCTCTTTCAGCGGCCTTTTAACCCAGGCCGCAGGCGGCGCCAGCAGATCGGCATCACTCAGAACCAGACGAAGCGCGAGCTAGAGAAAGCGGATGTCATAGCAGGTAATCAATCCCACGTTCAATCTGGCAACGTTAACCAACGCCGGGACATCATCTCCAGGCATCACGTTATCAGATTCTTTCATGGCGAATGCATCGTGCAGATGCAATTTGCAATACTGTTCGATGATTTCGCCGTTGCGAACGATAAACTAGAGTGTTCCAGGCTTTATTGCTGCCGTTAGGAACATGAACGCTCATCATGGTGGTCATGCCCGTTGCCTTGTCTGTGGCGGAAAGCACCTATGCCATAAACGGGCTATCAAGAGATTGTACGGCGGTCAGTACTATCTTGGGATTAGTAATATCGCTGCCTGATTGCCTTCAGGCAATACCATAAGTTCAGCACCGGCCTGCTCCGGCTTGTTCAGTGAGTGAGACCGTAGTGATAGCATTGTTTGCCACTCTTTGTCTCTACCGCGAATTGTCCCAATGTAACTTTCATAGCAACCTCTGTTATCCATTACGTCATTAAAGTGCAATGCCGCTGCTGCCGACATGAATAGGGGAACAACGCTTCCAGGATTAAGCATTTATCGGTGATCTTTTGCTCATACAGTCTCTGGCAAAATCAGCGATCATCATTTTTTACCTTAAAGCCATTTTCATTCCAGTTGGCGGGTAAATTCCGCGCAGTTCTGCACAGATCGTCCAGTAGCCACGGTGTAGTGTCGGTATATTTGATGCGTTTTTTCATCCACAGGGCATAGGATTGATCGATCACTTCGCTTAACGCTTTGCGGCAGCAAAGGGTGCGCTTGGGCTATCTCAGGTTTCATACCGAGAACACGTGAATACCCGGGATGTAACCACGGCGAAGCAATCCAGTTCTGTGCCTGCCGAAAATCTCGCAGCAATTGATGTAGCCCCGAGGTATCACTGAAATACCCATACGGCAAAAGGGGTACATATAGCATCCAGTTCGCCGTTTTTCAGCAACGATATCAGCGACTGCTCGCTAGGGCCGGGTCAATTGTTTCCGGAAGAAATGCGGGAATTCCAGCAAACTTTCATCGTTACCAGCGCGGTTCCGCGCGTAGCGGCTGAAAAAGATTTCACCAGCATCGTAATGCGGGCTGTTGGCCAAGTTTTGTGGCAACGCCTCCACACAGGCTATCATCAATGTAAAGTATTTTGGTTTAATGTCGCCTAAAGCAAGTGGAGTAAAATAGTCTCAATCGCGCACTGCCAATCTAATTGTTATTGTCATGCTATTTCCCCGGTGAAGGCTAACTAATCCATATTATGCTCATTATTTCCCTTCTTAATTTCTCCGCTTATAATTGTGCAATTTTTGTACGTAATGTGGTTTTTGATACTAATGGCTCATTTGTATGTGTAAAATAGCATTCTTCTTACTGAAGAAAATTTTTTGATATGATAGCAAAAATTGATCCCGTTTGGCTGGCAGGAACGCTTAGCGATCCCTCAATTCGGGGGATTGCGATGGATATCGCTGCATTGATTCGTGAAGAGCGTATTGCTATTGGCAGCCAGTTGCCGTCGGTTCGGGAACTGGCCGAAGTATTGCGAGTGAGTCCGGCGACGATTTCGGCGGCCTGGGTCCCAATTAAAGCAGCAAAACGTGGTGACCGGGCAAGGGGGATGGTCTGTAGTCAGCAAGTCTCGCCCCGTCCTGAACGTTTTAAGAGGGTGGTAACTTTGGTGATACCATCCAGATTAATATGGAACTCTCTTCACCGGACCCCACGTTATTACCTAATCTGACAGCAGTATTGCAACATTCCCTATCACAGCCACGTTAAACAGTTACCAACGAACTGCCATTGTTCCTGAGGTGTAGGCGGCTATTCGCAAACACTGGCCTTTTATCCGGCTCGGCTGAGGCATTCATTACCTCAAGTGGCGAGTTTGATGGGTGTATCTGGTTGCCAGTGCCTTCGGAGCGCCATGCTCTGGTAATCCTGGTCGTTCGTAGCATTGCCGTGAGGGTTGATATGGGACGTGGTAAAAACGGGGAATTTATTCAGTTCAATATCAGCCAGTTGCAGGAACATCATAAAGATGCCGTGGCTGAAGCCGTCAGCCAGATCTTTTGCTAGCTCGTATTTTCCTCACGAGATCCTCAGTGCAAGCCGAGGATCTCGTCGGATATTACGACCTTATTTTGAGCGTTCTTTTCTGATTTACCTGCCATCATTGTCAGAAAGTCAAAGCGACGACGCAAATCCTGTTCCGCTTCTTCATACAAGCGCGCGATCTCTTCCAGCATTTGCGTATCCAGCCGACGGAAGCGTTGCTCTTTCAATAGTGTTTCACTTAGGCTGCTGGAAGGCGGACGGGAATCGGTGACCAACGCCGGTTTGCCTTCTTCCACACAACGCGGATCGAAGAGATAGAGTGGCCAGAATCCGGTGGCCGTTAGTTAACACATCTGATCGTGACTAAACGCCAGATCGTAGCCGTGTTCTTCGCAGGGGCTGTAGGCGATAATTAAGGATGAACCCAGCCAGGCTCTTCCGCTTTCTGAATTGCTTTCACCGTTTGCTTAAGCTGTGCGCCCAGTGAAATCTATGCGACATAAACATGGCCGTACATTAGCACATTGATGCCCAGATCTTTACGCGCCTTGCGTTTACCTTTTTCTCGAAATTTACTGACTGCCCAGCGGTGTCCGCCTTGGATCGCTGACCGCCCGTGTTGGAATAGCAGTAGGTATCCAGCACCAGCACGTTGACGTTTTCTGTCAGGCTCATCACATAATCCAGACCGCCGTAGCCAATATCATAAACCCAGCTGTCACCGCCAATCAGCCAGACGGATTTATCTACCAGATGGTCGGCATCGTGGCTAAGTTCACGAGCTACTGGTTCATTGAGGCTAGCAAGCTGTTCGCGCAGCTGCGCAATTTGCTGGCGGCGTAGATCTGTCGAATCTGGCGCAATGTTTTCTTCCTGCGAGCCGATCACCAGATCGGCGGGGAGATGTGGCGCTAACTGTAAGAGCTGATGCAAGGCGCGTTGGCGATGTTAATCCACGCTGAAACAAAAACTTAAACCAAATTCGGCGTTATCCTTAAACAGCGAGTTGGCCCACCAAGCTGGACTGCGTTTATTTGCATCGGTAGTCCACGGCGTGGTGAAGAGATTGCCTCCGTAAATAGATGAGCAGCCGGTGGCGTTGGCGGAGGCAGCAAACGATCGCCATAGAGCTGTGTTAACAGTTTAATATATGGCGTTTCGCCACGACCGAAACAAGCACCCGAGTACTCAAACAGCGGCATAATCAACTGTGACGTTCGGATGTTGATACGTTCCAACTTGCTCTTGTCGATTTCCAACAATTGTAGGAAGAAATCAAAGTGATTTTCCGCTCTCAGATTATCCAGGCGAGACTCCATGTTGATGATTTTGATCTCAGGGTTTTGACAGTCTTTCGCCGGGCACACCTCTCGACGCACAGGTTACATCCCGTGCAATCTTCCAGGGCGATTTACAATACATACTTCTGACCACGCATATCACGCGCTTTGATACCCAGAGATTGCAGCGAATCAGACGCGTGGCTCACGGCTTCAGCAGGCACCACTTTAGCACGAATAGCCGAGTGCGGGCAGGCGGCGACGCAGTGGTTACACTGCGTACACAGCTCTGGTTTCCAAAGCGGAATGGCCTCTGCAATGTTCCGTTTTTCCCACTGGGTAGTGCCGTGGCTTCCAACGCTTTCCAGTTGCGGGCAACCAGCTCTTTACCTTTGCTAGCGTAGCTCTTTTCGGTGGTGCTGCGAAGTTTCTCTACGCCCGCATCACTAGGCAAAATCTGCGAGAGATGAAAGAACGCCATTTGCATCACGGTGTTGATAACGTGCACTCAACTAACATTCACGGGTAATTTTGGCTGCGTTGGTGCAATAGACCCTTGTCTTACATCGATTCAGGCCTTCCTGTGCACCTCTTGTGGCAAGCGGTGCCACAAGGTCATCGGCGCTGTAAGGGGTGTTTATCAGGAAGATACCGCCAGGTTTCAAGCGTTCCACCATGGCTTTTCTATATGAACGCATCCCGTTTGCAAGGCTTCCACGGTGTTGACATTGACGGTAGGTTTCAGCTCTATATCCGGCCTTGTTGCAGCCGGTACTGCGGGCCTCGATGTAATTCGCTGACTCACGCCTT
>JBPETC010000020.1:0-22646 GCA_051710325.1 Symbiopectobacterium sp. | reverse complement strand
GCCATAACTGTGTTTTTTTTACAGAGACTGTCTGTTCACAAAACGGACATCTTACATCAACTGTAGCCACTGTATCTCCACATCCAAAACAGGAGGGTTTATACTGTGATTAATTTATTGGATGATTATAGCCGATCAGCATAGGGAAATAGATCATACGATCCTTTTCGCTTCACACTTCGAAATCGGGAAGCTGGATCAGCTGATTCATGCGTTAAGGGCTTTTTCATCTGTTCGATCACTGGGGTGATCTCTGGCATCGCGCCATGCCAGAGGAAAAACGCGTGTGCCGCCTGATTGATCAACATACCGAAACCATCCGCTAACTGTGATGCCCCCTGCTGCTGGCACCACAGCAAAAACGGCGTCAGGCTGGACTGATAAAACATATCATAACAGCGCGTAGAGGCCGTGATCAATGATGCAGGTAGATCGGGAATGTCGCCAGCGATCCCTGACGAGGTGGCATTGATGATCAAATCAAAGTTTTCGCTTTCCAACCCATCCAGCGGCAGCGCATCAATTGGCCCCACTGGCTGAAACAGCGTCACGAGCGCTTCTGCCTTAGCAAATGTCCGATTGGTCACCACCAGCGAACACCCATGGCTCAATAGCGGCTGAATAACGCCACGGCTGGCGCCGCCCGCACCGATCAATAACACCCGATCCTGCGGCGTTACCAGCGCAAGACGCTGCAGATCACTCAGCAGGCCAATACCGTCGGTATTATCCCCAAACAGTCGCCCCTCTTCGAGCCGCTTCACGGTATTGACCGCTCCTGCTAACGAAGCGCGTTGGCTCAGTTCATCGACTTCCTGATAGGCGCGTTCCTTGAAAGGCATGGTGATATTCGTCCCCAATGCCCCTGCCTGAAAAAAATCACGCAGCGTTTGTTCAAAGCTGTCCAACGGTGCCAACAGGCGTTCATACGTCAAGGGGATCCCGGTTTGCTCAGAAAACAGCGCATGAATCTGCGGCGACTTGCTGTGCGCAATAGGATGACCAAACACTGCGAATGACGTTACTTCAGACGCCGTTATCTCCACTTTTTAACCTCGTCGTATCAGATTGCCCGTCAAGACATCCCGAATTTCAGACGGATTCTGCCGCCCAGATGTTTCTCCGTGCAGAACAGAAAAGGCCTCACCAAACTGGGTCAGAACTTCTTGTGCCGTGCGGCACGGCGGCAGTCCAGTCAGATTGGCGCTGGTTGAAACGATCGGCTTGCTAAAGGCCATGCAAACTTCACGCACAAGAGGATGTGCGCTGATACGCACCGCCAATGATGAAAATTGCCCGGTCAACCAATGTGGCGTACTCGGCCTGGCAGGCATCACCCACGTTACCGGTCCCAGCCAGAATGAAAACATCACCGCCTTTTGCTCAGTGCTGAGCTGGCTGTCATCAATATAGGGAGCGAGTTGTTGATAATCAGCCGCGATCAGGATCAGCCCTTTTTCGACGGGCCGTTTTTTCAAGGCCAGCAGTTGCATCACCGCGGCTTCGCTGTCAGGATCGCACCCCAAGCCGAAAACCGCTTCGGTAGGATAGGCGATGACATTCTGCTTTATCAGTTCCTGAATGACAGAAACCGGTTCTTTCACTACATTACTCATTGGTATCAACTTCTGCCTGTTACAGGCTCTTTACTGGCACAAAACGTTTGACGGCCCTGCGTCGTTTCTTTTCGAACAAGAGCGAATA
The DNA here is from genome assembly GCA_051710325.1 of Symbiopectobacterium sp. GTDB lineage: Bacteria > Pseudomonadota > Gammaproteobacteria > Enterobacterales > Enterobacteriaceae > Symbiopectobacterium. The sequence continues at coordinate 20,942 of JBPETC010000020.1, read as the reverse complement.
GTGGTAAGTTTGGCATGTTCCTGCTAACCGGTTTGATGGTTGAGCGCAAATTGGCACTCCGGGTAACGTTCACAGGCGTGGAATACTTTGCCAAAGCGCGATTTACGTTGCAACAGCTTTCCTTTGCCGCATTGTGGACAGGTCAATGCGGTTTCATCAGGACAGTCAATAACCTCGGTGTGGTAGTCGCCGGGTAGTTGTTACAGCAAATAAACATGCCATAACGCCCCTGCCGCCGCAACACCGGTGTCCTCCTGACAATGCGGGTAGAGTTGCCCAGAGAGTTCCTTAACAATATGGCCATCCGCATTGGCTTTCAGCGGATGGATAAATTCGCAATCCGGGTAGCGCGAGCAGCCCAAAAAAAAAGGCTGCGGCGACTGGAGCGAATCATCAGTGTCGCGCCGCACTCAGGGCAACACTCCGCCTTTTTATCTGCTATAAGTGCAGGGATTACCATGGTTTGTTTTGACTTATCGGTCTAATGCAAATATTCCTCATCTGCTTCAAACAGCAGATTTTCCATTTTCTGGTAGGCGTTTTCACATCCGGGTAGATTGAACAATACCATGAGGATCACCCATTTAAGATCGTCCAGATCAAACGATAAGGTATCCAGTGCCATTACGCGATCGATCACCATCTCACGCGTTTCAAGATTCAACACCTTGATTTGCTCCAGTAACAACAAAAAGCCCCGGCACTCGGTGTCGAAGCGCTGCTCCTCTTCCCGCGTATAAATGCGCAGTGCATGGGGATCGCTTGCCAAGGCAAAAGGCACTTCTTTGCCTTCCTGCAAATCCGCCAGGCGCTCCAGCCAGTTCAATGCGCTATAGATATCAGCACGATCGAACCCCGCTCGCGTGAGGTCATCAGTTAACGCATCTTGATCAACTCGTAGTTCCGTTTCGTTGTGGATGTAAGTTTCAAACAAGTACATGAGTACGTCGAACATGGCCAGCCCTCCTTAATCGGACATAACCGCCGGGCACTGCTTCTATCCATCCTGCTAACTCCAGATCCAGCAACTTATCTACTACCTCTGGCACAGGTTGGCCGCACGTTCAGCGACAATATCAACAGGTATAACCTCATCTTCTACGTTAGCCAACACGTCGGCAAATGGCAATTCCATATCGGCGCCTAGAGCAGAAATAGTTTCATTTTCGCCAAGGAGGGGCAGCCACAATAACCCACTGCCAACTGTTCAATGATGTCTTTGTGGCAGGTAACCAGATAAGTCTCCTGCTGGATAAGCCAGTGAGTGCCTTTTGTACCATTGGGTTATCCAGCGCGCCCGGTACCGCGAAGAGATCGCGATTCTGCCCCAACGCACAGCGCTCTGTGACTAAAGATCCGTTGCACATGGAAGCCTCGACAATCAGTAAGTCGAGGCTCATCTCACTGATGATACGATTATAGTGGGGAAAGTTGATTGCCTTCGGTGTTTATTCAGGGGAAATTCGGAGACAAGAGCACCACCTTGCTCCACCAACTGCTCTGCCAGCGCGCGATGGCGGCGAGGATACGTCTGCTGTAATCCATTATACCCAGCAGTATACCGCCACGCTTTTCCCTCCTGCATCCAGCGCAGCCTGGTGCGCTACGCCATCGATACCTAACAAACCGCTGGTGATAATAAACCATTCAACGCCAGTTCCTGCGCAAAATAGTGTCCCCACTGCGTGCCATACGCAGAATGGTGGCGGCTGCCGACCATAGCCAGTTGAGTGGTACAGAGAAGCTGAGGGTTACCACGCACAAACAGTGCCTGGGCGAAGCGGGGATCTGCTGCAATAATGGGGGTAACGCGAGGCTGCGTACGTAAGCAGATGGTGAGTCGGTTCCTCCAGCCAGCGTAATACCCTTTCACATTTCACACTCCGTTTTATCTTGCGAGAGAAATTGCGCGACTAGCTCTTCGGACAAGGCCAGCGCAGATAGTGCCTCGGCAGTTACCTCTGTCAGCGGACGAAATTGCTCCAGCAATTGCACCGTTTTCACCGTGTTGAGGTGGTGCACGTTCATTAACCGCAGCCACAATTCCACGTCCTGCATGCGTTCATCCTTATACCATTGCGCTTTACAGGGCAAATGCTGTCAATCAGAACCGGAAATGTCTAGAATGGATTTAGATACGCTTTCATCAACCGGATAAAGATCGAAATCAACTATGTCAGTTTTGCAGGTATTACATTTTCCAGACGAGCGGCTTCGCACTATTGCAAAACCTGTCGCAGAGGTTAATGCAGAAATTCTGCGCATCGTCGATGATATGTTCGACACCATGTACGAAGAAGAAGGCATCGGCCTTGCTGCGAGTCAGGTGGATGTGCATCAGCGCATTATCGTGATTGACGTTTCCGAAGAACGCGATCAGCGTTTGGCGTTGATCAACCCAGAGCTGCTGGAAAAAAACGGCGATACCGGTATTAAAGAGGGTTGTCTGTCCATTCCTGAAACCCGTGCGCTGGTGCCGCGCGCTGAGCGCGTGAAGGTCAAAGCGCTGGATCGGGAAGGTAATCCCTTTGAGTTGGAAGCTAACGGCCTGTTAGCAATCTGTATCCAACACGAAATGGACCATCTGATTGGCAAGCTGTTTATTGATTATCTCTCGCCGTTAAAACGCCAGAGAATTCGTCAGAAGCTGGAGAAACTGGCACGACTGAATAGCTATTTATAGCACTCGCTCACTATTTCAGTCTCTTCTATTTTCAGGAAAAATCATGCCCGCATCATCCCACTTACGTATTATTTTCGCTGGTGTTCCTGACTTCGCAGCGCGTCACCTCGATGCACTGCTTGCTTCACCACATCAGGTGATTGGTGTGTTTACCCAGCCAGATCGCCCGGCTGGCCGAGGCAAGAAGCTCACTCACAGTTCGGTCAAAGTGCTGGCCGAGCAGCATGGCGTCCCGGTGTTGCAACCCAAATCGCTGCATCCGGCAGAAAGCCAGCAATTGGTCGCTGATTTACAGGCCGATATTATGGTGGTGGTGGCCTATGGCTTGCTTCTACCACAGGCAGTGTTAAATATGCCGCGCCTGGGTTGTATCAATGTGCACGGCTCACTGCTACCGCGCTGGCGCGGTGCAGCTCCTATTCAACGCGCGTTATGGGCCGGAGACACCGAAACCGGTGTAACCATCATGCAAATGGATGCAGGGTTGGATACCGGTGCCATTCTGCATAAGTTGTCATGCCCTATAACGCCGCAAGACACCAGCGCCTCGCTGTACGATCGTCTGGCAGAGCTGGGTCCACAAGGGTTACTGACAACGCTAGCATCACTGACGCAGGAAACGGCTGTCGCAGAAAAACAAGATGATAGTCTGGCGACGTACGCCGAAAAACTGAGCAAAGAAGAGGCTAAGCTTGACTGGTCACTCAGTGCAGAGCAATTGGAACGCTATATTCGTGCGTTCAATCCCTGGCCTATCAGCTATATCACCATTGACAACCAGCCGGTTAAAGTGTGGAAAGCCAGCGCATTGGATGCTAACTACAGCGCACAACCCGGCACGATCATCAGTGCAGACAAGCAAGGTATAGAGGTCGCTACCGCGCAAGGCTTATTAAACCTGCTGCAACTGCAACCTGCGGGCAAAAAACCGATGTCGGTGCAAGATTTGCTCAATTCGCGCCGCGAATGGTTCACTCCAGGCAACGTACTGGCATAATACACTCATCCATTAAAGGTATTTCGTCTGCTATTATGGCAGGCGTGTTACCGTTTCAGGCAATCACTATCCATGAAAATAACATACAATCTGCGCGCCATCGCCGCGAACGTTATCGGCTAGGTGCTCTCGATAAAAGTCAGTCGCTAAGCTCACTATTGCCACAGTATTAGCGCGATATCTCGGAAAAGGTCGTGCCCTGTTGCAAGAACTGTGCTTCAGCGTATTGCGCGTATTGCTACGATTAGAGTGGATAATTCAACAGTTGATGGCAAAAACGCTGACCGGGAAAGCAGCGCACATTGCACTACCTGATTATGGTGGGCATCTATCAACTCGATCACATGCGCATACCGGCCCATGCCGCGCTCTCTGAAACAGTTAATGGAGCTATCGCACTCAAGAGCCCACAGCTTAAAGGGTTGATTAACGGCGTACTGCGCCAATTCTAACGCCAGCAGGCCAAGCTTGATGAGCGCATGGCTAACCATGCGTCGTACTTCGCTCACCCCAAGTGGCTGTTAGCGCGCCTCAAGAAAGCCTATACGCAGAAGTGGCAGCAGATTGCTGAGGCTAATAACCAGCGCTCCGATATGACTACGCGTGAATCATTTGCAGCACACATGAAAACACTATACTGCGTTACGATGAAGATGTTGCCTTCGCTGAGTGCGCCCGCCAGTATGTGGTGAAGTTACAGGGGGGCGACTTAGCACTGTTGACTGAAGCCGGTATCGCCGCTTAGCCGCATCCTGTCCTAAATAGGATGAAGCATCATGCTGAGCAAGCCTTGTGCCGTAAGGCTGCTTCCTGGCTTCGCGCAAGGCTGGGTTACCTACCCGTGCATACCCGTGCAGGATGTCTTTGCACAAGGTTGTGTGCGCTGGTTAGCACATCAGGACAATGAACATATTCTCGATTTGTGTGCTTCACCTGGTGGGAAAACACCCATATTATGGAAGCAGCGCGTCACGCTAAAGTATTGACGGTCGATGTGGAACCAGCGGCTTGCTCGAGTAAAAGAGAATCTGCAACTCCTTAATCTTTGCGCAGACGTGAGGTAAGGCGATTGGCGCGAGCCTGCAGCCTGGTGTGGTGAGCAACAGTTTGATCGTATTCTGCTAGATGCCCCTGCTCTGCCACCGGCGTGATTCGCCGTCATCCTGATATCAAGTGGCTACTGGTCGCGACAGCGACATCGCCGAGCTGGCATACTGTTACAGCAGGAGATTCTGGAGGCTATCTAGCTACGTCTGAAAGCAGGAGGGGTACGTTGGTTTATGCCACCTGCTCGATCCTGCGCTCTAGCTGAGCTGCTGCAAGATACTATTGTGTTTCACGGCGACGCTTACGATCAGGAATTACTGGCACATTAGCATGTCGAACAGAACAAATCGATGTGTTTATTGCCATTACCAACGATGATGAAGCAAACATCATGTCCAGCCATGCTGGACAAACGCATGGGAAAAAAGCCGTAGTGCTGATCCAACGACGCGCCTATGTCTATTTGATTCAGGGCAGCGTTATCGATGTGGCCATTTCGCCACAGCAAGAAATGATTTCCACACTGCTCGGCCGTGTGCGTAAAGCGGATATTGTCAGCGTGTCATCATTACGACGCGGTGTGGCGGAAGCCATTGAGACCATTGCTCACGGGAAGGCACGTCAAAAGTGGTTGGCGTATGATTAAAGATATCAAATTGCCGCCAGGCACCTCGATCGGCGCAATTGTGCGCGGTGATAATGTGATTATCGCCAACGACAATATGAATATATAGCAAGGGGATCATGTGATCATATTTCTGACAGACAAAATTTTTCCCTGAAGTGGAACGCCTGTTCCAACCCAGCTCGTTCTTCTAGTAACAACGCTAAGCCTTGCCGCTTCAGGCGGCACTTTCCTTTCCGGCTCACTGATAATCACAGTTATCAACTATGTAATGCTTTATTAAAATTTAGATGTTTATTTTATCAAGGATCTTGATAACGAGTATGCTAAAAGAGTTTCGCGAATTCGCGATGCGCGGCAACGTGGTAGATTTGGCGGTGGGTATCATTATCGGCGCAGCATTTGGCAAGATCGTCTCCTCGCTCGTGGCCGACATCATTATGCTGCCACTGGGGTTACTGCTGCGGCATCGATTTCAAACATTTCGAACTGGTACTGCGCGACGTGCAAGTGAATGTTCCTGCCGTGGTGCTGCGCTACGGCCTCTTCCTGCAAAATATTTTTGATTTTATTATCGTCGCGTTTGCCATTTTTATGGTAATCAAGATAATGAATAACCTGCGTCGTAAAGAAGAGAAAGCACCAGCACCGGCAAAACCGAGTGCTGAAGCGGCGTTATTAACTGAGATTCACGATTTTCTGAAAGATCAGCAGTCGAAATCGTAGTGCCGTTCAACGAAACCCAATACAGCCATGAAGTTAAACTGGGAGGCCAGTGGTAAAGATCAAAGGATGCTTTACCACTGGCCTCCCAGTTTTGGCCTTTGCTTTGTTTGCCTTTGTGACAGTAGCTATCTTTATATTTCTTGTTCTTCTAAACGCCTTGTCGAAACAAAGGGTCATGTAACAATGCTTCCAACGCATTGTCTTGGATCTTGCCTTTCTTGTGCTGATAAGTGCTTATCACATCTCTCTTTGTTACATTGTTAATCCCGATTCATCGATACGCTCTAGCTCTTGCCGCGCCAGCCTATTTTTGGGCGCTGTTCTTTCACCAGAGAACATACTGTGCAAGCGATCGGCATATTCACCGTGTAAAAAATCGGTGCTTATCCCTTTCTGTTACAGGTTAAGTTCCAGTATGCGTAACCTACAGCGCAGGTTTTCATGCGATACGTCAGGGCATCTTTATACAATGCCAATTCTAGCGGCGGCAGGTAATAGGCATTTCACAACACATGGTATCCTGTGCGTAGCTCTTCAGGCACGGCACTTTCATCATCGAGTTACAGCGGTTTTCCTACACCGGGCAGATTATCGAACTCTCCCGCTTGTTGCGCCGTCTGGATATGACGCTCGTGCATTGACATTGCATCAATACACCACATGTTCCTCTCCTTCAAAATCGTCTGAAGCAAACGGTGCTTTTGGCAAGCGTTGTACTTTAACAAAATCGCTATTTGCTAAATAATAGACGTAAAAAACCGGGTTGCCCCGGTTTTTTACCCCACCGCTGATGATCACTCATCAGCGGTGGTTTCTTCTACTTGTGCCACTGAACGATCAACCAGCTCGATGTAAGCCATCGGCGCGTTGTCGCCTGCACGGAAACCACACTTCAGAATACGAGTGTAACCACCGGCACGACTCGCGAAACGCGAACCTAGTTCATTAAACAGTTTTTCTACGATCTCGTTATCACGAGTTCGGGCAAATGCCAGACGACGATTAGCAACGCTGTCGGTCTTGGCAAGAGTAATTAGCGGTTCAACAACACGGCGCAGCTCTTTTGCTTTTGGTAGGGTTGTCTTGATAATCTCAAGACAAACCAAAGATCCAGCCATGTTACGGAACATAGCCTGACGATGGCTGCTGTTACGGTTTAGTTGACGACCACTCTTACGATGGCGCATGACCTTATCCTTCTTCAATAAAACCTTAACCTGTGACGGGGTTATTCATCAACAATGCTTGCCGGCGGCCAGTTTTCCAAGCGCATACCCAGAGAAAGACCACGTGAGGCGAGCACATCTTTAATCTCAGTAAGAGATTTTTTACCCAGGTTAGGCGTTTTCAGCAATTCAACCTCGGTACGCTGTACCAGATCACCGATGTACTGAATAGCTTCTGCCTTGAGGCAGTTAGCAGAGCGGACAGTCAATTCCAGATCGTCAACAGGGCGCAGCAGGATCGGATCGAATTCTAGTTTCTCTTCTTTCATTTCAGGCTGACGTACATCATGTAAATCAACAAAAGCTTCCAGTTGTTCAGCCAGAATGGTTGCCGCACGACGAATCGCCTCTTCAGGATCGATCGTGCCATTGGTTTCCATTTCGATGACCAGCTTGTCCAGGTCGGTACGTTGTTCAACACGAGCTGCTTCAACATTGTAGGCAATACGCTCTACCGGGCTGTAGCAAGCATCGACCAACAAACGGCCAATTGGGCGCTCATCTTCTTCCGTATGAATACGGGCAGAAGCTGGCACATAACCACGACCACGTTGAACTTTGATACGCATGCAGATAGCTGCGTTTTCATCGGTCAGATGGCAGATCACGTGCTGCGGATTGATGATTTCGACATCACCATCATGGGTGATGTCTGCTGCAGTCACAGGGCCAATGCCAGATTTACTTAGGGAAAGGATAACTTCATCTTTACCTTGAACTTTTACCGCCAGTCCTTTTAGATTGAGCATGATTTCCAGGATATCTTCCTGCACACCTTCTTTGGTACTGTACTCGTGCAGTACACCATCAATCTCAACCTCGGTCACCGCGCAACCTGGCATGGATGAAAGCAGAATACGGCGCAGTGCGTTGCCAATCGTATGGCCGAAACCACACTCTAACGGCTCAAGGGTCACCTTGGCGTGCGTCGAACTTACTTGCTCGATATCGACTAGGCGCGGTTTTAGAAACTCTGTCACAGAATCCTGCATTGTGTCCTCTCTTTGGTACTAAGCTTTACTTGGAGTAAAGCTCGACGATCAGGTGTTCATTAATGTCCGCAGACAGATCGGTACGCTCAGGAATACGTTTGAATACACCTTCCATCTTGGAAGCATCAACTTCCAGCCAAGTCGGCTTTTCACGCTGTTCAGCCAGCTCTAATGCTGCTTTCACGCGAGATTGCTTTTTAGCTTTCTCACGGATGCTGACGACATCATTCGGTGATACCTGATAAGAAGCGATGCTGACAACGCGACCGTTTACCATAACAGCTTTGTGGCTTGCCAACTGACGCGCTTCCGCACGAGTGGCGCCGAAGCCCATACGATAAACCACGTTATCCAGACGTCCTTCTAGCAGTTGCAGCAGGTTTGCACCTGTGTTGCCTTTCAGACGAGCAGCTTCTTTATAGTAGTTACGAAATTGACGCTCCAGAATACCGTAGATACGGCGAACTTTTTGTTTCTCACGCAACTGCACGCCATAATCAGACAGACGCGGTTTACGCGCACCGTGCTGACCAGGGCTTTGTTCGATCTTACACTTGGAATCGATCGCGCGAACACCGGACTTAAGGAACAGGTCGGTGCCTTCACGACGGCTCAGCTTGAGCTTAGGACCCAAATATCTAGCCACTTTCTTTCTCCAACTATCCTAAAAGCGGCGTTATACGCGACGCTTTTTCGGCGGACGACAACCGTTATGGGGGATCGGAGTCACATCAGTAATATTAGTGATGCGGAAACCAGCCGCGTTCAGAGCACGGATAATAGACTCACGGCCTGGACCAGGTCCTTTAACCATAACTTCCAAGTTCTTGATACCGTATTCTTTCACGGTTTCAGCGCAACGTTCAGCAGCTACCTGAGCGGCGAACGGCGTAGATTTACGAGAACCACGGAAACCGGAACCACCGGCTGTTGCCCAACCCAACGCATTACCCTGACGATCGGTAATGGTCACGATGGTGTTGTTAAAAGAAGCATGGATATGAGCCACACCGTCAGAAATTTGTTTTCTTACACGTTTACGTGCACGAATAGGTGCTTTTGCCATTATTCAATCACCCCGATTATTTCTTGATCGGTTTGCGCGGACCCTTACAGGTACGGGCATTGGTCTTAGTACGCTGACCGCGCACTGGCAGGCTACGACGATGACGCAAACCGCGATAACAACCAAGGTCCATTAGGCGCTTGATGTTCATGCTGATTTCACGGCGCAGATCACCTTCGATAACGAATTTGGCAACTTCTACACGCAGCGTTTCGATTTGCTCTTCAGACAGCTCACTGATCTTAACATCTTCAGCAATACCCGCCGTAGCACAAATAGCCTTAGATCGAGTCTTACCGATGCCATAGATCGAGGTTAATGCGATCACGGCATGTTTCTGATCAGGAATGTTAATGCCTGCTATACGGGCCACTATGCACTCCTATTATTCAATATGTACGCTTCATGCTGAAAAGCCCGTTTTCCGGATACTTAAATGGAAACGCACAGACATACAAAAGATTGGCTGGCCAATCTAGTCAGCTCAATCTAACTTTGCAAGAAAAATATGCGAAATAATCAGCCTTGGCGCTGTTTATGCTTCGGCTCGGCACTGCAAATCACACGAACGGCACCTTTACGCTTAACAATTTTGCAGTTACGACATAATTTCTTGACGGAAGCATGAACTTTCATTTTACCCTCCGTAACTTCTCAAGCAAACCAATTAGCGGTTATAAGCCTTTCAGATTTGCTTTCTTCAATGCAGACTCATACTGACTTGACATCATCAGAATTTGCACTTGAGCCATAAAGTCCATGATGATCACAACGACGATCAATAGGGATGTGCCCCCAAAATAGAAGGGGACCTTCATCGCATCACGCATGAACTCCGGGATCAGGCAAATAAAGGTAATGTACATTGCGCCCACCAGAGTCAGGCGGGTCATCACCTTATCGATGTATTTTGCCGTTTGCTCTCCCGGACGAATTCCTGGCACGAATGCACCAGACTTCTTCAGGTTATCTGCTGTTTCGCGCGGGTTGAAAACTAACGCCGTGTAAAAGAAACAGAAGAAGATGATTGCAGTCGAATAGAGTAGCACGTAAAGCGGTTGTCCGGGCTGCAAATACATCGAAATAGTTGTTAGCCAGTTCCAACCGGTACCGCCCCCAAACCACGATGCAATCGTCGCAGGGAACAGGATGATGCTGGAGGCGAAGATTGCCGGGATAACCCCTGCCATGTTCACTTTCAGCGGTAAGTGCGTACTCTGTGCTGCATAAACTCGACGACCTTGCTGACGCTTTGCATAGTTAACAACGATACGACGTTGACCACGCTCAATGAAAACAACGAAGAAGGTTACTGCAAACACTAAAATTGCAACCAACAGCAGCACGAGGAAATGCAGATCGCCTTGCCGAGCTTGCTCGATAGTATTAGCAATTGCCGGCGGTAAGCCCGCAACGATACTCGCAAAGATCAAGATAGAGATACCGTTACCGATACCGCGATCAGTAATCTGTTCGCCCAACCACATCAGCAACATGGTCCCGGTTACCAGACTTACAACAGCCGTAAAGTAAAATGCAAAGCCCAGATTAATCACCAGGCCCTGCATTCCTGGCATATTCGGCAAACCAGTAGCAATACCGATTGATTGGAATATGGCCAGTATCAACGTACCGTAACGAGTGTACTGGCTAATCTTGAGACGACCAGCCTCCACTTCTTTCTTTATTTCCGCCAAGGTGGGGTGAATCATTGTCAGCAGCTGTATAATAATAGAGGCCGAAATGTACGGCATAATACCCAGCGCAAAGATAGAAGCACGGCTGAGAGCACCACCAGAGAACATGTTGAACATTTCAATGATGGTGCCACGCTGTTGTTCGAGCAATTTGGCAAGCACAGTGGCATCAATACCAGGGATCGGAATAAAAGAGCCGATACGGAAAACGATAAGCGCGCCGATTACAAACAACAGTCTGCGTTTCAGCTCGCCAATGCCACCCTTAGCACTTTGAAAATCTAATCCTGGTTGCTTAACCATCTGCTACTTATTCCTTAATTTTACCGCCAGCAGCTTCGATAGCAGCACGCGCGCCTTTGGTCATACGCAGAGAACGAATCGTTACCGGGCGGGAAACTTCACCAGACAGGATCACTTTCGCAAACTCGATCTGAACGCCGATAACATTAGCAGCCTTCAGTGTGTTCAAGTCAACAACGTCGCCATCTACGCGAGCCAGATCGGAGAGATGGATTTCCGCTGTGATCATCTCTTTGCGAAAAGTAAAGCCGGATTTCGGTAGACGACGATACAACGGCATCTGACCACCTTCGAACCCACGACGTACGCCACCGTCAGAACGAGACTTCTGACCTTTGTGACCACGACCGCCGGTTTTGCTGAGGCCAGAACCGATACCACGACCTAAACGCTTCGGCGCGTGCTTCGCGCCTTCAGCCGGAGAGAGAGTATTCAAACGCATCTGTTACTTCTCCACTTTAACCATGTAGTAAACCGTATTGACCATACCGCGTACAGCAGGCGTATCTTCACGCTCAACGGTATGACCAATACGACGTAGACCCAGGCCAAGCAGCGTAGCCTTATGCTTCGGCAGACGACCGATTGCACTACGAGTTTGAGTAATTTTAATAGTCTTAGCCATGGTCAATTATCCCAAAATGTCGTCAACGGATTTGCCACGCTTAGCAGCAACCATTTCCGGGGAATTCATATTAGCCAGGCCATCGATAGTTGCACGAACCACGTTAATCGGGTTGGTGGAACCATAGGCTTTAGCCAATACGTTATGAACCCCAGCAACTTCCAGAACGGCGCGCATTGCACCGCCGGCGATGATTCCGGTTCCTTCGTAAGCCGGCTGCATGAATACGCGAGACCCAGTGTGAGCACCTTTAACTGGGTGCTGCAAAGTGCCGCTATTTAGCACGACATTCAACATGTTGCGACGGGCTTTTTCCATCGCTTTCTGGATTGCTGCCGGAACTTCACGCGCTTTCCCGTAACCAAAACCAACGCGACCGTTGCCATCACCCACTACAGTTAGTGCGGTGAAGCTGAAAATACGACCACCCTTAACGGTTTTAGATACGCGATTTACTGCGATCAGCTTTTCCTGCAGTTCGCTAGCTTGTTTTTCGATGTGTGCCATCTTACACCTCTACCTTAGAACTGAAGGCCAATTTCACGAGCAGCATCTGCCAGTGCCTGGACGCGACCATGATATTGGAACCCGGAACGGTCAAAGGACACATCTTTAATGCCTTTTTCCAATGCGCGCTCAGCGACTGCTTTACCTACAGCAGTAGCGGCATCTTTGTTGCCGGTATACTTCAATTGTTCTGCGATAGCTTTTTCTACAGTAGAAGCGGCTACCAGGATTTCAGAACCGTTCGGTGCGATAACCTGCGCATAAATATGGCGAGGGGTACGATGCACCACCAGGCGAGTCGCTCCCAATTCCTGGAGTTTGCGTCGTGCACGGGTTGCACGACGGATACGAGCTGATTTCTTATCCATAGTGTTACCTTACTTCACTTCTTCTTAGCCTCTTTGATACGCACAACTTCGTCGGCGTAACGGACACCCTTGCCTTTGTAAGGCTCAGGACGATGGTAAGCGCGCAGATCAGCTGCAACCTGACCGATAACTTGCTTATCAGCACCTTTCAGTACGATTTCAATTTGAGTCGGACATTCAGCTGTGATACCAGCCGGCAACGCGTGGTCAATCGGATGTGAGTACCCCAGAGATAAATTCACGACATTGCCTTTAACTGCGGCACGGCAACCTACGCCAACCAGTTGAAGCTTCTTGGTAAAGCCTTCGGTAACACCGATAACGACTGCGTTCAGCAGCGCACGCGCAGTGCCCGCCTGTGCCCAACCGTCTGAAAAACCTTCGCGCGGAGCGAAAGTCAGAGAGTTGTCAGCCACAGTAACTTCAACAGCATCATTGATGGTACGAGTCAGCTCGCTGTTTTTACCTTTGATCGAAATAACCTGACCATTGAGTTTTACCTCTACGTCGGTAGGAATGACGACGGGTGCTTTTGCAACACGAGACATTCTTTCCTCCGATTAAGCTACGTAGCAGATAATCTCACCACCAAGACCAGCTTGGTGCGCTGCACGATCGGTCATAACACCTTTAGAGGTAGAAACAACCGCGATTCCTAAACCAGCCATAACTTTCGGCAGCTCATCTTTTTTCTTATAGATGCGGAGACTTGGGCGACTGATACGCTGAATGCTTTCTACCACTGCCTTACCCTGGAAATATTTCAGAGAAATTTCTAGTTCAGGTTTGGTGTCACCTTTGGTGTTGTAATCTTGAATATAACCTTCTTCCTTAAGCACTTTGGCAATTGCCACTTTCAGCTTGGAAGAAGGCATGGTGATCTCAACTTTGTTCGCGGCCTGACCGTTGCGTATACAGGTCAGCATGTCTGCGATGGGATCTTGCATGCTCATCTGTCATTACTCCTGTGATTCAATTAGTGACAATTACCAGCTAGCCTTTTTCAGACCCGGAATTTCACCGCGCATGGCGGCTTCACGGACCTTGATTCGGCTCAATCCGAACTTCCGCAGGAAAGCGTGCGGACGACCTGTCTGGCGGCAGCGGTTACGCTGACGGGACGGGCTGGAATCACGCGGCAGAGTCTGCAGCTTGAGAATAGCATCCCAACGATCTTTATCGGAAGAGTTCATATTGGAGATGATAGCTTTCAATTCAGTGCGTTTAGCAAAGAATTTATTAGCCAATTTTACGCGTTTGACTTCGCGTGCTTTTATGGATTGCTTAGCCATTAGCAACCCTACCTTACTTGCGGAACGGGAAGTTAAAGGCGGCCAGCAGCGCGCGGCCTTCATCATCGGATTTCGCAGTGGTGGTAATAGTAATGTCCAAACCACGAACGCGATCGACTTTGTCATAGTCGATTTCCGGAAAGATGATCTGCTCACGCACGCCCATGCTGTAGTTGCCCCGACCATCGAAGGACTTTGCAGACAGACCGCGGAAGTCACGAATACGCGGTACAGCAATGGAAATCAGGCGCTCAAGAAACTCCCACATGCGTTCGCCACGCAGAGTTACTTTACAGCCGATCGGATAGCCCTGGCGGATTTTGAAGCCTGCAACAGATTTGCGTGCTTTGGTGATCAACGGTTTTTGACCGGAGATAGCTGCTAGATCAGCTGCGGCGTTATCCAGAAGCTTCTTGTCAGCGATCACTTCACCAACACCCATATTCAGGGTGATCTTCTCGACCAGAGGGACTTGCATGACAGAATTGTAGCTAAACTGAGTCATCAGGTTGCTAACCACTTCGTCTTTGTAGTAATCATGCAGTTTCGCCATCGTACTACTCCAAATTACTTGATAGTTTCGCTAGTAGATTTAAAGAAACGGACTTTTTTGCCGTCTTCGAATCTAAAGCCTACACGGTCAGCCTTGCCAGTTGCCGCATTGAACAGTGCAACGTTGGAAAGCTGGATTTCAGCTTCTTTTTCAATGATGCCACCCAGTTGGTTCAGGACCGGAACCGGCTTCTGATGTTTCTTAACCAGGTTGATACCTTCAACAACGATCTTGCTGGAAGACAGAACATTCTTAACTTTACCGCGCTTACCTTTATCTTTACCGGTCAGCACGATAACTTCATCATCACGACGGATTTTCGCTGCCATGGTTAGCTCCTTAGAGTACTTCTGGTGCCAGAGAAATAATTTTCATGAACTTTTCAGAACGCAGTTCACGAGTTACCGGCCCAAAAATACGCGTACCGATAGGCTGCTCGTTATTATTGTTCAGAATAACGCATGCGTTGCCATCGAAGCGAATGACAGAACCGTCCGGGCGACGAACACCCTTCTTGGTGCGCACCACAACCGCCTTCAGAACATCGCCTTTCTTCACCTTACCGCGAGGAATTGCTTCCTTGATGGTAATTTTGATGATATCGCCGATACCTGCGTAGCGACGGTGCGAGCCACCTAGAACCTTGATACACATTACGCGACGTGCACCGGAGTTATCGGCCACGTTCAGCATAGTCTGTTCTTGGATCATTTTAGTGCTCCGCTAATGTCAACTACTACTTTTCAAAACCCTTAACGGGTCATTAATACCCAAGAATTGAAGACACGGCATTATAACACTGCATTTTGACCAAGGGTAGAAAAAATAAACTGCCCTTTGCAGAGCCGTTTATCGTTTTCAAGAAGAGCAATACTGTATTACAGAATCGCTTTCTCTACAATGCGAACCAACGTCCAAGACTTGGTTTTGGACAGTGGACGGCATTCGCGAATTTCAACTACGTCATCGATACCGCATTCGTTGTTCTCATCATGTACGTGCAGTTTGGTCGTACGTTTGATGAATTTCCCATACAGCGGGTGTTTCATAAAACGTTTGATTGCAACAACCATGGATTTCTCCATTTTGTCGCTCACAACACGACCTTGCAGAGTATGGATATTATCGCTCATTACGCACCCGCCTTCTGAGTCAGTAAAGTCTTAACATGTGCAATATTGCGACGCACTTGTTTTACCAGGTGCGTCTGTTGCAACTGACCACTGGCCGCTTGCATACGCAAGTTAAATTGCTCACGCAGCAGTTCGAGCAGCTTGGTATTCAGCTCTTCAACACTCTTTTCACGCAGCTCATTTGCTTTCATTACATCACCGTCTTAGTTACAAAGGTAGTTTTAATCGGCAGTTTCGCTGCTGCCAGTTGGAATGCCTCACGGGCTAACTCTTCCGGCACACCGTCCATTTCGTATAGGACTTTACCTGGCTGAATCAAGGCAACCCAATATTCCACGTTACCTTTACCTTTACCCATACGTACTTCAAGCGGTTTCTCGGTAATTGGTTTATCCGGGAATATTCGGATCCAAATTTTACCTTGACGCTTAACAGCGCGGGTCATGGCACGACGTGCAGCTTCGATTTGGCGAGCGGTCAGGCGACCACGACAAACAGCTTTCAGACCGAAAGTACCGAAGCTAACATTCGTACCGGCAGCCAGGCCGCGGTTACGGCCTTTGTGCATCTTACGGAATTTTGTACGCTTTGGTTGTAACATTAGAGACTCTCCTTACTTGCGGCCTTTACGCTGCTGCTTTTTAGGTTGAGTAGCCGGTTTTTCCAGTTGTTCAACGGCAGCCATACCATCCAGGATCTCACCTTTGAAGATCCATACTTTTACACCGATAACACCGTAAGTAGTGTGTGCTGCGGACGTGTTGTAGTCGATATCCGCACGCAGCGTGTGCAACGGAACGCGACCTTCTCGGTACCATTCGGTACGTGCGATTTCAGCACCGCCCAGGCGGCCACTGACTTTAACTTTAATGCCTTTGGCACCCAGACGCATGGCGCTATGAACGGCACGCTTCATCGCACGACGGAATATCACACGACGTTCCAGCTGAGAAGTGATGCTATCAGCAACCAGTTTCGCGTCCAGTTCCGGCTTGCGAACTTCTGCTATGTTGATCTGTGCAGGTACACCAGCGATATCCGCTACGACTTTGCGCAGTTTTTCAACATCTTCACCTTTTTTACCGATAACGATGCCCGGACGAGCAGTGTGAATGGTTACACGGATGCTCTTGGCTGGACGTTTGATAACGATACGAGAGACGGAGGCTTTCTCCAGTTCTTTCGTCAGGTATTTACGAACTTTAAAATCGCTGTCCAGGTTTTCAGCGAATTCTTCGGTATTCGTATACCAGGTAGAGTTCCAAGGTTTAACAATACCCAGGCGAATACCATTAGGATGTACTTTTTGCCCCATTGCTAGTCTCCATAGTCTCAGCGATCGGACACAACCACAGAAATGTGGCTGGTACGCTTCAGGATGCGATCCGCACGACCTTTAGCACGCGGCATAATACGCTTCATGCTCGGGCCTTCGTCTACGAAGATTTTCGCAACTTTCAGATCATCAATGTCAGCGCCATCGTTGTGCTCTGCGTTAGCAATGGCAGACTCCAGTACTTTTTTAACCAGAATAGCTGCTTTCTTATTGGTGTAAGTCAGAATTTCCAGAGCTTGCGACACTTTCTTACCGCGAATCAGGTCAGCCACCAGGCGAACCTTTTGAGCAGAAGAACGAGCATGAAGATGTTTAGCGATAGTTTTCATCTCTTCTTCCTACCTTATTTTTTCTTGGCTTTTTTATCAGCCACGTGGCCGCGATAAGTACGAGTTGGCACGAATTCACCAAGTTTGTGACCGACCATTTCATCGGAAACAAACACCGGAACGTGCTGACGACCATTATGGACAGCGATGCTCAAACCGATCATAGTTGGAAAGATCGTTGAACGACGAGACCAAGTGCGCAGAGGCTTCTTATCACCGCTTTCCACCGCTTTTTCTACCTTCTTCAGCAAGTGAAGATCAATAAAAGGACCTTTTTTGAGAGAACGTGGCATGGTTTATCCTCTAATATTATTTAGTATGGCGACGTACGATGAATTTATTAGTACGCTTGTTGTTGCGAGT
Source organism: Symbiopectobacterium sp. (assembly GCA_051710325.1). Classification (GTDB taxonomy): domain Bacteria; phylum Pseudomonadota; class Gammaproteobacteria; order Enterobacterales; family Enterobacteriaceae; genus Symbiopectobacterium. The sequence continues at coordinate 3,074 of JBPETC010000020.1, read as the reverse complement.
CTTTTTACCTTTGGTCTGAATGCCCCATGGTGAAACTGGGTGCTTACCAAAGTTACGGCCTTCACCACCACCGTGCGGGTGGTCGACTGGGTTCATTGCCGTACCGCGAACTGTAGGACGAACACCACGCCAGCGTGCAGCACCAGCCTTACCCAGAACGCGCAGCATATGCTCAGCGTTACCCACTTCACCCAGTGTAGCGCGGCAGTCAGATTCAATTTTACGCATTTCGCCAGAACGCAGACGCAGGGTCACGTACGCGCCGTCACGTGCAACGATCTGCACGTAAGCACCAGCAGAACGCGCCAGCTGACCGCCTTTACCCGGTTTCATTTCCACGTTGTGAACGGTGGAACCGACTGGAATATTGCGCATCGGCAACGTGTTGCCAGCTTTGATAGCAGCATCAACGCCAGATTGGATCTGATCACCGGCTTTCAGGCCTTTCGGCGCCAAGATGTAACGGTGTTCGCCGTCTTTGTACAGAACCAGAGCGATGTTGGCGGAACGGTTCGGATCATATTCCAAACGTTCTACAACAGCAGGGATACCATCTTTGTTGCGTTTGAAGTCAACAATACGGTATTGCTGCTTGTGGCCACCACCGATATGACGGGTAGTGATGCGGCCATTATTGTTACGGCCACCGGATCTGCTGTTTTTTTTCAGCAGAGGGGCATAAGGTTTGCCCTTGTGCAGCTCAGGGTTAACCACTTTAACAATGTGGCGACGACCCGGAGATGTCGGTTTACATTTAATAATTGCCATTGTTCTTTACTCCTCCCGACTTACTCTGCGCCGCCGATGAAGGCTAGATTCTGGCCTTCTTTTAGGGTGACGTAAGCTTTTTTCCAGTCGCTACGAAGACCAATACGCTGTCCATGACGTTTCGTTTTCCCTTTAACCAGCAGGGTACGCACTTCATTGACTTGAACTTCAAACAGTTTCTGCACAGCAGCTTTGATTTCTGCTTTGGTCGCGTCTTTAGCAACTTTGAGCACGATGGTGTTGTGTTTTTCCATCGAAGTAGACGCTTTTTCAGAAACGTGAGGTGCAGTCAGCACATTAAGCAGACGTTCTTCACGGATCATGCCAGAATCTCCTCAACTTGCTTAACAGCGTCAGCCGTCATTAGGACTTTGTCAAAGGCGATCAGGCTAACCGGATCGATACTCGCTACATCACGTACGTCAACCTTGTACAGGTTGCGTGCAGCCAGGAACAGATTTTCATCCAGTTCACCGGTGATAATCAGCACGTCGTCCAACGCCAGGGCTTTCAGTTTCTGTGCCAGCAACTTGGTTTTCGGTGCTTCAACAGAGAATTGTTCGACAAGGAGCAAACGATCCTGACGTACCAGCTCGGACAGGATGCTTTTTAGCGCGCCTCGGTACATTTTTTTGTTTATTTTTTGACTGTGGTCCTGAGGCTTGGCAGCAAAGGTCACGCCACCGGAACGCCAGATCGGGCTCTTGATAGAACCTGAACGCGCACGGCCAGTACCTTTCTGACGCCACGGTTTTTTACCGGAACCAGTTACTTCAGCACGGCTCTTCTGAGCACGAGTCCCTTGACGGGCACCAGCTGCATAAGCAACAATAACCTGGTGTACTAGCGCTTCGTTGAAATCACGACCAAAGGTAGTTTCGGAAACAGTTAGCGCGCTTTTCGCGTCTTTCAATACTAATTCCATTGCTATCCCCTTACGCCTTCACAGCCGGTTTAACGATCAGGTCACTACCGGTTGCACCCGGGACAGCACCTTTCACCAGCAGCAGGTTGCGCTCAGCGTCAACGCGTACTACGTCCAAGCTCTGAACGGTTACACGCTCGTCGCCCAGCTGACCAGCCATTTTTTTGCCTTTGAACACTTTTCCCGGAGTCTGGTTCTGACCGATAGAACCCGGAACGCGATGAGACAAGGAGTTACCGTGGGTAGCATCCTGAGTACGGAAATTCCAGCGTTTAACAGTGCCAGAGAAACCTTTACCTTTGGATGTACCAGTAACATCAACTTTTTTCACGTCAGCAAAAATTTCAACGCTGATGCTTTGGCCTACGGTGAACTCTTCGCCTTCAGAAAAACGGAATTCGCGCAGGACGCGGCCAGCTTCAACGCCCGCTTTAGCAAAATGACCTGCTTCCGGCTTGGTAACACGCTTTGCTTTTTTAGTACCGGTAGTTACCTGTATAGCCTGGTAGCCATCATTAGCCAGGTTTTTAACCTGAGTAACGCGGTTTGCTTTAATTTCGATAACGGTTACAGGGATAGAAACGCCATCTTCAGTGAAGATGCGGGTCATGCCCACTTTTTTACCGACTAAACCAATCATTGTATCAACCTCTCAATTGCTTGATGACCTGATTAACCCAGGCTAATCTGCACGTCTACACCGGCAGCCAGGTCCAGACGCATCAGAGCATCAACGGTTTTCTCGGTTGGCTCAACGATGTCAACCAGACGCTTGTGAGTGCGAATTTCGTACTGATCGCGCGCGTCTTTGTTGACGTGCGGGGAGATCAGAACGGTAAAGCGCTCTTTGCGGATCGGCAGCGGGATCGGACCACGTACTTGCGCACCAGTGCGCTTGGCCGTCTCAACGATTTCCGCGGTTGCTTGATCGATCAGGCGATGATCAAACGCTTTCAGGCGGATACGGATTCTTTGTTTCTGCATGAGACCAGAGCTCCAATTATTTATAAACGTAAATAATTACCCCTCATACCCATTTCGATTGATGGGGGAGTGTAATCGTTTGGCCATAACTCCCAAATCGGGAGTATTGTTGACCCATGCCTATTGCATAGCGCCTCTATTCGTAAACGTACTACATATACATAAATGCACCAGATTTAACGTAAGTAACAGGCCAGACTTAATTTAGAGGGGCCCGCGCATTATACGTAAATTTGCTCAGGAAGCAACCGCGTTTTATAGAATCATGCTTCTATATTACTCAACTAAAACTGGCCACGGGTTTAGAGTTTTTCCAGAACCGATTTTCTGATTGGTTTGGTGGTAACTCACCGTTATAGTCGTGCGGTCTGAGTGTACTGTAATATCCCGCGATATA
>JBPETC010000019.1:0-24027 GCA_051710325.1 Symbiopectobacterium sp. | reverse complement strand
CTACGGCAGTCTTTCTTAGTTTATTAGTCATCGTTGCTTTTTCCTGCCTGCCCATTGCTCAAGAAAGCGGCTATATCCTTCGTTTTTACTTGATAAATGGAAGGCATTCTCCCAGATATTTTAATTTGACGTCTATGGTCAATTCTCAGTGCTTTATCCAGCAACTGGCGCATCGGTTTCAGTCCGATCTCTGCGTGCACTAATGGCGAAAACGGCGTGGATGCCGCTCCCATCAGGTCGGTATGAATGTGAGGATTGAGGATGGTGGTCACGCAGTGAAGGACAATGCAGGTCATAACGTGCTTTGGCGCGCTGTAATGATATCGCTAATTTTTACATACAACGGGCAGGCCACTTCACAGCGTTTTCACTTGGTGCAATATCTCAGCGCCTCGTCATACAGTGCCGAATCTTTCAGACTCAGGCGTTCACCGTCCGGCCCGGCCTGTTTTGGTCTCGGATAAAGAGGATTCACCAGGGAAACCGGGCAGTAAGTGGTATACACCGTATACTTGATACAATTATTATCAAAACTGGTGTCATTGAGCAGGCTTATGCGGCCTCCCCTTGCAGAATCGTATTGGCAACCGACAACACGCTCCGCTCAATAAAGATACCTCGCGCCATAGCCCTGCGCGCCAGAGGGACAAACTCTGCCAATACCGCGCCAATCGCATAGACGCCTGGCACCGTTACACCCTTGATACACGAGCGCAGCTGCTCTTCGGTTTTCACACCGAACAGGGTGATACGGCTGAGAGGTGCCAGCACTTGTTCCAGGCTCCAGTCGCTACGTTCAGCGGCATAATGCACATCAATCTCAAACACCGACTCCACAACAACGCGATCAAACTCTGCTATCAGCCCGTTTTAAAGAGGCTCCACTGGCAAGCACCACCTGGTGAGCCCGTAGCGGCGCAGAAAATGTGCGCGTGCCAGACATTGCGGCATTAGATTGTTGCGTAGATGCACTGGCAGAGCCCGGCAGCAGTCGTTCCGCTGTGGTGAAGCGCGCACTGTGCCCCAGATTTTACACACCTTGTCGGTGACCTACTCCGCCATCAGGTGGTACGTCATTAACTTGCCACCGGTAATGGTGACAAACCCTTCCAGCCCGTCGCGACTGGTGTGATCAAGCAGCACGATGCTGCAACTTACGCTACGCCCGCTCGGATCATTATCGCTGGCTAGCTAGCAGCGGACTCACGCCAGAATAGGCACGCAAATACGCGTCTACGCCATCATCAGAGCCAGCTTCGTCCCTTAACGCATCAGGATCTCTACTTCTTTGCAGCGTGACGGACATGTTATCTATCTGATCATAGTCCACGTGAGCTGAAGTGGTACCGATAAGCAAAATGGTGTCACCCGGCACCAAAATATCGGCAGCGGTTGATCACCATATTGTTGAGACGGTAGCCGAGAATCAGTAATGCGCCTTTGGCAAGGAAATATACGCACGCGCAAATCCGCATATTCGGCAATGCGTTCTCCCCAGATGTCGGCGGCATTAATCATCACCTGCGAACAGAGATATAGAAATCGAGAGTACGTTGTTGTTTATGGTACTAAAACTCGTACGCCGGTGACATGATCGCCCTGACGTATCAGTCCCAGCACTTCTTGATAGATCAATACGTTCGCCCCGTGTTCGCAGAAATTTGTCATATTGGCAGTGGTAAGCCGGAACAGATCAACGATGCCATCCGGCACGCGCATCGCGCTAATCAGCTGCGGATTTAGCGGCAGCGCTTCCTGCGAATCAATCGACGGCGCATTGATGCCCGCCTGCTGACAGGCCGCGATAAGCTGAAACTGATAAGCCAGATCGTCCTCAGGCAAAAGGGTCAAACAGGCCATTGGTCGGCTTCACGTAGTGCAGGGCGATGCGGCGTAAAATCTGGTTTTCTTCAATACATTCGCGCCCGGATTCACTGTTAGCTACCGCATAGCGCGAACCCCTGTGCAGCAAGCCGTGGTTACACGCCCAGTCGCGCCACCGCCAATCACAATAACGTCGTTTCCACGGTAGGCTGTGCTGTTTTCCATGATGGTGTCACCTTTCCGGATCTTCATTAAGGGTATTCAGACACAGAAAAGAAATGATTAATAAAGAGCAAATTCGAGCAAAAAAAACAAAAATAATAAACCGGATATGTAACCGTTATCACGATAAAAGTCACACTAAAATGAGACCTATCTAGCATTTTGTTAAGCAAAGCACAATAATTGAACGACCGTCATAAAAATGTAACATTTTAGCGGTGGCTCACATTGAAACCCTGCGCCATTTCGCTACCATACGCGCGATTTAGCACAAATAATTATCGCTTTTAAGCGTATTGGAGAACGTTATGCTGAATATTTTTAAACCCGCCCAACACCAACCTAGAGTGAGCGACGATCGGGTCGATCCTTTGTACCGTCGTCTGCGCTGGCATATTTTTTTTGGGATCTTTTTCGGTTATGCTGCTTATTATCTGGTAAGAAAAAATTTTGCATTAGCCATGCCGTACCTGATTGAACAGGGGTTCTTTCATGGTGACCTTGGCTTTGCGTTATCAGGGATTTCTATCGCCTATGGTTTTTCCAAATTTATCATGGCATCCATCTCCGACCGTTCCAATCCGCGCGTATTCTTGCCCGCAGGGTTGATTCTGGCAGCGGCAGTGATGCTGTTTATGGGCTTTGTGCCGTGGGCAACATCAAGCATCGCCATCATTTTTGTACTACTGTTCCTGTGTGGCTGGTTCCAGGGCATGGGGTGGCCACCGTGCGGGCGCACCATGGTGCACTGGTGGTCGCAGAAAGAGCGCGGCAGTATTGTTTCTGTCTGGAACTGCGCCCACAACGTGGGCGGCGGGATCCCACCGCTGCTTTTCCTGCTGGGAATGGCCTGGTTTCATGACTGGAGAGCAGCGCTCTACATGCCAGCATTTGGCGCGATCCTGATTGCGGTGTTCGCTTTCGTGATGATGCGCGACACCCCGCAATCCTGTGGTCTGCCACCGATTGAAGAGTACAAAAATGACTACCCGGTGGACTACACCGAAACCTCAGAGAAGGAACTGACGGCAAAAGAGATCTTCATGCGGTATGTGTTCCCGAACAAGCTGCTGCGATATATTGCGATTGCCAACGTATTCGTCTACCTGCTGCGCTATGGTATTCTTGACTGGTCACCAACCTACCTGAAAGAAGTGAAACACTTCGCGCTGGATAAATCCTCATGGGCTTACTTCCTGTATGAATATGCGGGGATACCTGGCACGCTGCTGTGCGGTTGGATGTCTGATAAGGTGTTTAAGGGCAATCGTGGTGCTACCGGTGTGTTCTTTATGACGCTAGTCACCATCGCTACCGTGGTTTACTGGCTGAACCCTGCTGGCAATCCGGGCATCGATATGGCCTGCATGATTGCTATCGGTTTCCTGATCTACGGCCCTGTCATGCTGATCGGCCTGCATGCCCTGGAACTGACACCGAAAAAAGCGGCGGGTACAGCGGCAGGCTTTACCGGGCTGTTCGGTTACCTCGGCGGCTCCGTTGCAGCTAGCGCCATCGTCGGCTACACTGTTGACTTCTTTGGTTGGAACGGCGGCTTTATGGTGATGATCGGTGGCAGCGTCATGTCGGTAGTATTGCTGTTTATCACCATGATCAATGAGAAGAAATACAAGGCGGAAATGGAGAAACGCGCCTAATTTCAAGCGCCTTCTGTCTGCTGGCGGCTAAGCCAAGGCCGCCAGCAACACCCTCACACCGCAGAGAGAAACAGACGACGCAACGCGCGCGTTACCGCATCGTCCGCATTGCTGCCAACGGTTTACAGTTGCGGCAATAAATCTTTTAAGCGCTGATGCGCGTTGCGCATAATGCATCCTTTACCGGTCATCGACAGCATTTCAAAATCGTTTATGCCATCGCCAAAAGCAATGCACGACGTCAGGGTATGTCCATCAGTTTGGCGACATGCTCCACGCATGGACTTTGGATACGCCGTCTGCAATCACTTCCAGGCAGTTCAGCGTGGAAAAGATCACGTTAACCCGATCTCGCCTCAGCGAGCATAGATCGCCTCTTCCAACGGCAGCAGTTTCTCATAGCTGTCACAGGTGAAGAACACTGTACTCATGCCATCAGTGTCGAGCAGGGCCGGTTCAAACAGTTTGTATTTGGATACTGATTCCTGAAAAGCGTTCCTCTTCCGGAGGAGAGCGGCTTATAAACCATTTATCGTCACGGTAGACGTACGTCAGCATCTCCGGGTTGCTGTACTCCATGCTGTAGAGGTCGTGTGCAATATCCGGATCCAGATTGTGGCTGGAGATTAGCTCCCCTGGATGTTGTGCACGCGCGCGCCATTATAGGTGATTATAAAAGCGCTGGCGCCCAGCCCGTCACGAATCTGCGCTACATCCAGATGATGACGCCCTGTGGCAAACACAAAGTGGATGCCCTGTGCAGTTAGCAGTTTCAGGGTCTCTACTGGCGAATGGAGACGGAGTGTGGTTTGGCGACAGTAACGTGCCATCTAAATCGGAAGCAACAATGTAATACATAGCGGCGTCGGCCACAATATTTACGGATATTGTGCAAAATGGTCGAGAATATGGGTAAACACCTGTGCTCGAATCCTATCCTCTTCGAATAACAGTTCTATGGGGCACCCGCAATCATCACCGGAGTGCCACTAACGCAGGAGTGGCCGGCTTCAGCTAACGCCTGATAAAACGCATCCTGACTGTGATGATTATCCACCACGATATCCTCCTGCGCCTGAAGCAGCAGCAAGGGGGTGATAATGTGCACAGCCAATACCATCAGTTCGCGCCCAGCGGCCATCGATTCTCGCATCCAGTGAATAGGTCTGGCCACCAACGCGCAGGCCGGGTTCATCGGCATAGGCACGCACGCTGCGACGGTAACACTTACGGCTGTGAGTTAGCTCGTTAATCAAATAGGGCAGAGGACGCCATTGTCCGGCGCTGACAGCATAATAATCGCGAATGCGCGGGCGCATAGTTCCACCAAGGCAACAATGCGTGAAGAGCCACAATTTAATGCAACACATGGGCACATACAGCGCCACAGTATCAAATGCATCCGGCCGACGTGCTAAAAAATGTCCAGGATCGCGCCGATCATTGAGTTGGCAAGCCCAAAGCAGTGCTGGTAACGCAAGGGATCGGCCGTTTTTATCGTATCTACATGGCGCAACCAGAATTGCTAAACGTAGTCTACGTAGTCACCAAAGCGTACCACATGGCCACGATTGCCGTTTTCCAGCATCCGCCCGAAGTGCCCTTGACCGTGCTTGATCCATGATTAGCACATCATAACCTGCCTGGAACAAATCGTAGGCGACTTCATCATACTTTATATAGCTTTCGATGCGACCGGGAAACACCACCACCAGACGCGGTGTGCTGTGGAACGGTGAAGCGTACAAAGCGGATCGGCATATCGTCAACCCCGGGAAACTCCCCCTCTTCGCGCTGAAGCCAGAAATCCAACAGTGTCCCAGTGACAAAAGGCAGAAAACTGTTTTCTATTAATAATAGGCCGGAAATTTCCGGTGATATCATGTTTCTCCTTGCTGCACAGCACCGAGCTAGTCCCTGCCACGCGGGGGACTACTTTAGTCCGTTGAGTAAGCCTTCCACATGCATGAATGAATAGCAATCACACCAGGGTGTGTTATTCATCCTTGGTGCCTATTTCATTTTGGGCATCGCACACGTCTAGTTCAAGCTGATTTTGGCACAGTGCCTGCCACAGAAATTCTTACGCACCGGATTATCTGGTCGTTTCTATTCATGCTGGTTTTGGTAAGCATTAGCCGCAAATGGCGTCAGGTACAATACGTCATGGGATCACCCAAAACGCTGCTGATGCTGGCACTAACCGCCATGCTGGTGGACGGCAACTGGCTTGCTCTACATTTGGGCAGTAAACCACAATCACATTCTGGAAGCCAGCCTGGGCCATTTTATCAATCCACTGGTTAATGTGGTGTTGTGAATAATTTTTCTCGATGAGCGTTTTCGCCGCATGTAATGGTGCGCGGTGTTGTTGGCGTTTCCAACTGGCGTAGTTTCTCGCTGAGTTCCAGCAGGGCGCGTAGCAGCGCTTTTTCATGTTGCGCGTGCCGATGACCCAAGTAGCAATACGGTTTGATGGAGGCATCAAAGAAATCGAGGCCGATATGAACGCGATCGAACAGATTGTGGCGCACAATCTCATGGGCGATGGCTTGTTTCGTTGTCCAGCAAGTACCACATGGTCGCTGTCTCAACGTACCTGGCGACTGACGTGCAGTAACAGGCGTGGTACGTACAACATGGCGCTGGAGATCTTGTCGGAGATCTCTTCCGTTAGGTGGAAATAGCCGGCATCAAGGCACAGTGCGGGGCCGCGACTGATGGGCGTAGCCAAGATAGAATTCATTAAAGCTACGGTAAAGCTCTCTGCGCCGATGCCGAACAGCTTGCTTTCAACCGCGTCAATGTGGTGCTGCGTATCCAAGGGGCTAGACAATCACTTCATCCAATGCGTTTATAGCAGCCGCTAGGGAAATGCCAGACGATCGATGGTGAGATCTTTCATGCCGTCCGGAACCTAGATATTCATCACGGAAGGCGTGGCCAACTCGCGTCCAAAATAAGCAGAGATACGGCGGCTAGCCTGACAGTGTTTAATTCAGAAACGGCGTATGTTCTCATCCTGGTGGGATGAGGATGAAGCGTCGCTGCTGAGCGGGTGCGAGAAACAGGTGGAACATGTGGTTAAAGTCTAACTCCAAATGCTGTTCTTTGGCCCGTGTCACCCAGCGGCTAAAGTGTTTCGGTTTGATGGTATTACGTGCGACAGGTTCATAGAATTCCAGGTAAATCGCATGCAGATTCAGACGATTCAGTCCCGGAACCAGGCGTAACGCATGCTCAAAGTCAGCGCGCAGTTCATAGGCAATGCGCGCTTTTCCCGGATGGTTTCCGGTCACGGAAATACCGCCAGTGAGTGCGCCAGCGAATTGCTCAAAACCACCACATCGTCCCCTGCTAGCAATGCATAAAGACGGGGATGTTATCCAGTTGTTTCAGGGTAGCATCGACATCAACGTTAAGTGTGGCATAGCGCGCCTTGGCCAACTGCCAGTCCGATTCAATAGCGGTATTCATACGGTAAGCTACTCAGTGGCGTGGCACTGCGCCTCAAAACAGCACCAGTGTCCGGCAAAATTATCAATAGAACTTTGGAATATAACGTTGTAATGAAAATCTTTCCGCCAGTTGCTGGCGAAAAGCACTAAGATCGGAGACAGCGTCAAGCGCCATCAGCTGACAGCATATATTGCTGAACGTCGAGGCTTCCACCGGGCCTGTCAATATCTGACATCCTCCGCCCACAATATGCAACTAGCGTAACGGCGTGCCACGTAGTTCTCCCAATTCCAGCAGGACACGGCAGTACAGCAGCGCCAGGCTGTCAAAGATGCAGCGGGCGAACTTGGCTTGGGTAACCCGGCTCCACTCTACTGATGCTCGCGGCAGAAAGCGAGAATGGTCTCACACATCGACGGCGGATTGATAAAACGATCGTCGTTCGGATTGATTAAACGCGTGAACTGCGGCAATGCGCTGGCATAGCGAATCAGTGCGGGTAAATCAGCAATGTTCATCCAGCGCCATGCCTTGCAGTAACCACATGCCATGATGTTTTTCAAGACGCGATAGATGCCGTTAATGCCACCTTCGTTGGTGACATTCGATGCAAATGCACGCGTATCGTAGTAGGGTATATCGCTTTCAATGCCCATCAGCGACCAGATGCCAGAGCTCAGATAGGCGCTTGCCTTCAAAAGGCGCGGTCACGCTACTGCGCCGCCAGTGTCATGTGTGGCGACGGTAATTACCAATATGGCATCACCTGCCTTGGAGGTCAAGGCACCGAGCGTTTTTCCGGGTTGTGCTGGTGTACTTGTGAAGCATCTGGCGGGCAGATCGAGTCACGCCAGCAGCGATGCATCACAGTTTTTGGTGTGCAAATTGAGTAATTGGGTGGTGTTGGCGTTGGTGTACTCGCAACTAAGGCTACCGGTAAGACGGTAGTGGAGATAGTTCGGGATCATCAGAAATGGGCAACGCTGTCGATGTTGCCGAGGTTGGAGGTTGGCGCTGTGCCAGGCTTTCTACTGATACAGGGTATTGAACGGCAGAAACTGAATGTCCGTCAGACGATAGATATGCTCGGCACCAAATTCCGCAATGGCTTGCTCCATCCCGCCATCGGTACAGTGATCGCGGTAGGCATATGGCAGATAGACGCGATCGCCCGTGGCATTCACAGTAGGACATAATCCACGCACCAGCTATAGATGCCGATACTGTCAGGGAGGATGCCGCTGTCGGTGATGCGATGCAGGCCGGTGAAGATTTCCTATTCCAGCGCATACAGATCTCCCACAAATGCTGCCCGTCCTGTTCTACAAGGCGGTTGGTAAACCGATGGATCTTCTTGAGCATCAGTTGCCTGTTCTCGACTTGTCATGTTTCCAGTATGACCCGACTACTGGAGGCGCCTAAATCCACTGCAACAATATTTTTAACCGCCATTGCCGTTCTTCTTTCACTGATTCATGTTACGCAGTGTAAAGAGCCGGTAAGCACGTTGCCTTACAGTGAATGCCATGAGACAGAGCAGATTTGCAAATTAGCAAAGCTGGACGTGAAAGGCGTCACACTTCTTTGATATCGGTGCGCGTTATATCCCGTTGCCTTTTGCTCCTATGAGCCTACCCATACTTTCGTGAACTAGCGGTGAACTCTTTGAAAAATAACGTTATCTTTAAAACCAAACGTCGTAATTTGAAGGTGAAATCCACCGAGGTGGGTAGGCTGTTTCTATTGATATTTGCATTTTGCAAACCAGAAATACAGGGGCTTGAAATGACGCTGCTAATAAGGTGATGAGTTTTTCGTTTCTAGCTCTGTGACCGTTGCCGTGGAGCCGCGTACGCCGAAACAGGCGTTTCCTGAGAATTATCATGATTTCTGGAAAATCATGCTTGTAGAAAAGGGGCGGGCGTTCATGTTTTCAACGATCAGTCGTTTGCGTTATGTAGCGCTGCGGTATTTTTATTCATGATAACGATCGCCACCTGTTCGAAGATGTTGACGGCCTGTTCCTAACCAATGTGCTCTACCGTTCGCCGCGCAGCTTTCGTTTCTATCTGATATCGCTCCTTTCCTGCCCTACGGAGGGAGAAAACGGTGAGTAGCAATGGCAGTGGAAGGTCAATGGCGCCGACCATGCAGCAACTGAAAGAGCTGCTGGAGCGTTTGTAGCTGCTAGCCCAGTGCGATACGCTGGAAGATATCGCCACCAGCGAAAGCGTATTTTTGTAAATTCTGGGCCTGCTACGGCGCAAATGTTTCCAGAACCAGAGCCCTTGGATGACGATCGACATTGGGTGCAGGCGCTGCTCGGCTGGTTGCAAAACAATTACTGTAAAAAAGAGGTTAGCTGGGGAATTCGTCCGATCGCTTTGCTCTGCCGTTGCGTATCTTGGACCGCGGCAATTGAAGCAGAATACCGGCATGACGCCACAGCTCTATCTCAACTGTTTACGCTTGCTGAAGCGCGCCGCCACTTGCAGCAGAGCGATGAATCGATTACGACCATTGCGCATGCGTGCGGTTTCAGCGAAAGTAATCACTTTCCCACGCAGTTTCGCAAGGTGTTCTCAGTGGCACCCAAATCCGTACGTCAACATACGGGGAGTTGCGGAATAACACAACGACAGTGCGAGTGAGGTGAGTGTGATCATGACGCGCAGTTTGAAGCTGCAAACGGAAGACTATTTCCTTTTTCTTACCGATAAGCAGGCGGTAAGGGTAGCAGAGCGTCACCCTCAGCCTGACTTTCCTCTGCATCATCATGATTTCGAAGAGTTAGTCATCGTGTAGTGCAGCAACGGTCTGCACCTGTAGAACGACGTGCCTTATCGCATTACGCGTGGCGATCTGTTCTACGTTAGTGCCAACGATCGCCACAGCTATGAGTCGGTAAACGATCTGGAACTGGACAATATCTTGTTTATTCGCAATCGACTGACGCTGCCCACAGACTGGCATAACCTGCTGCCGGGGTTAACATGCCGCAATATCAGCGCTACTGGTGTCTGGGCTCGGGCGGGCATGGATACGCTGCGCGATAAGGTGGATGATTTAGCATAGGAGTGCATGAAGTCGGACACGCTGTCGTTGCAGCTCAGCGAAGTGTTGGTGTTGCAGATTGCGCTGTTGGCGCTGAAAGCCAGCATCGACAGCCCATTCCGTTTTGATACGTGCTGCTAGCAGCATGACTTTAGCGTGCGCGGCCTGGCAGGATAAGCAAGTAAACTCAGTGAGCAACCTCGTCCATATCCGGTGCGTGGGTAATGCGGTTACGCAGATCGCGTCGCACAATTTCCACCAGCCAGAAACAGAACATGTGGCCGAAAATTTCGGAGAAGTGTTCAGCAAATGGCTAATCCTACAGAGCAGACACGGTGCCCATCAGCGGCAGAAGAAAGACGTGGAACAACACGTGTAACACCAGACCATACAGAGCATCTTGTCACAATTTAATCTTTGGCCACACTTCTGCCACCACACAATAGTTCACCGCAAAGTGATTGAAAGGCTGAATTGAATGATAAAGCTCATGATCGGGAGAGGGTTGCCGTTTTACAGGTAGCTAAGGTGAGACATATCGAAAGACATGTCCATTTGCTGCGGCGAGTTAGTCAGGTCACGCATGGGCGTAGGCGGCGGGAAGGGGATCTCCCAGCCAAATTTAGCTAAGGTGCCAACCACACCGGCAATGATCCCTATCAACAATGCGGCCAGAACTTTATCACTTGTGGTACGTAGTTGCATTTCTCTTTTTCCTTCAAGAAGGAGTTTTACCGCAGTTTATTTCTAAAAATAGCGATTATCGCTATAGACAATATCGTTATAATTAAATGATTTTATGGAATAATTTTCCTAAATAGATTTATTTTCTAACGTGAAATAAAGACGTTATTTACATAACTATTTGTTTTATATATAAAACACATATATTTCATAATATTTGATTATGTAATATTTATTGATTATATGATAATATCTTGTTGTTATTATTGAATATTATTGCGTTTTTTACGACGGATGGTGAAATGTTGGTAGAGTGTTATACGCCGCTCTCGCGGTGTTTATCTTTGAGAGCGGCCTGTAAATGGGTCTCAGGATGCCATGCCCATCCCCACGATATTGTCCGCGAGAATAATGATTAGCCCGCCCAGTATCTATAAGCACGCTAACCGATTTTTCCCTACGTTATTCCACTCTTTTAATAATAACCCGAAAATACCACTGAGCAACATGCAGAAACTCATGTGTAGCACCCAACTGAGGTAGGTGTAATCGGCCGGAATGTTGGCATGGCCCCACAGCGTAGAAGAAGAATTGCAAATACCACCACATCACGCTGCCGAGAATGGAAACATCGTATTGTTGATCAGCAGCGTTTTGGTTTGTGACAGATCGGCTTTAATAGAGATGGTGGACTCATCGCTAAACGCAGGAAAATAGAAACCCAGGTTGACGATGACACCACCGCCCATAATTACCACATAGCTTGGCAGTGCCACGTAGAGTAGGTTCAGGTCAAGCGCCTCTGCTTCATGATGCATCTGTTTGGCCGCATCCATGGCGAAACAACATGCCCGCAGAAAAATGCCGCACATTATGGCCAGCAGTAGCCATTTCTTCAAATTGAACTTTTGTGCACGAATGCCGAGCGCACGTTTCTTCAGCAAACTAGCGTAATTCACCACGCTCACGCTAATCAGAGCTACCTCAACTCCGACTAGGCTTTAGCTGCCCGACAGTGGTGCCAAACAGTTGCATAAATTTGCCTTGCAACAGTGGGGTCATCATGGTGCCGATAATCAAGGTAATACAATGGCGATACAGATACTAAGCGAAATGCCAAGGTAGCGCATAGTCAACCCGTACTTGATATTCCCGATAACCCACATAGCACCGAACAAAATACCGACAAGCAGGGTAGAAAAACTGAATGAACCTAAATAGCCCAGAAATCTGAAAGCAGCAGCGCTGCTGATGCTTCAGGGCAAACAAAATACCAGAAAAGCCGAGAAGAAATGCGCTATTCATAGAATCCTCTTGTTTTTATTCTAATTAGAGTAGGAGTACGTGTATGAACGTATCGTTGGGGATGGTTCGATAGGGGAGCAAGTGTAAAAAGTGAACGAGGGGCGACCTTCCGCTCCATGTCACTCCCGGCACATCACACGGCAAGATGCAAAAGGTGAATGCCAGTGGCATCACAAAATAACCAAAAGAAACAATGAAATAGCGTTTCAAGTGGAAGGAGTTAAGCATTGACGAAGCACGGCACGCTCGGGTTATCCTAAGGTTTGTGGTCCCTCCTCATGCTGAAAATGGAGTAAAGCAACGTGAAAATTAAGGATGTTAAAACCATTATGGCAAATAGCTACCTGTTTGTCGAGATTCACACAGACCAAGGTCCGATCGGGATCGGCGAATCAGTCACCTGGGTTCTGGATGCCTAAATGGGTGCGATCAAAGCACTAAAAACCTACCTGATCAGGCAAGATCCGCTGCGTATTTAGCATCACTGACAGTACATATACCGCTGCTAGCATTTTCGCGGTGCGGTCATCATGGGGGCGATCAGCGCCATCGATATCGCGCTGTGGGATATTGCGGGCAAATTCTACGACACCCCTGTCTATAAAACTTCCTAGACGGTCGCTACCGCGATGAGGCGCAGTCTATGCCCATGCCGGTGTAAAAACCACGGAAGAGACCATCGCTAACCTGAAAAAAGATTAATGAACAAGGTGTTACAGCGATTTGCATCTAACGCCGTTTTTTTGATGAATTGCGCGGCGATCCCTATTTTATCAGCCATGAGAAAGAAATCGGCGAATCCATCGAGCGCATTGGCGCTTATCGGGAAGCGGTTGGGAATGACGTCGATCTCTGTATCGAAGTGCATCGCCGTATGAAATCGCATGATGCGATTGTATTTGCACAGGGTATCGCGCCTTATCTGCCTTACTTTATTTTAAAGATTCGATCGGGGCAGATAACTTTGATTCGATGGTGCATGTCGCAGAAAAATCAACGTGCCGATTGCCACCGGCGAGCGTCTGAACAACCTGCAAGAGTTTGCCATGCTGATTAAGCGCAATGCGGTGTCATACGTGCGGCTAGACGTGTGCATGTGCGGCGCGCCCCATTACCAGCGCGAAGAAAATAGCTGCGCTGGCCGAAGCGCATGATCTGATGGTGGTACCGCATAACGCGCTCAGCCCGGTCTCTACGGCCGCCTGCTTGCAAATTGTGGTGAGCATCCCAAACTTGCCCTGCTGTGGAGTATCCCAGCAACGAGCAACCGGCGCTGTCGGAGGCATTTGGCGCCACCGTCGTGGAAAATGACGTATTGAAGCGCAATGTGATCAAGAGAACCTTCAAGTGCGTTGACGGCTTTATGGAAATCCCCACGGCACCGGGCATTGGCATCGAATTGGCTGATGATGTGGCAGAAAATATCCCTATACCGTCGTCTGCTGAAAACGCGTCTTCATGTAGATGGTTCAGTGGTCGATCAGTAAATTGTGCGTTTTGCCGTCGCGTTCCCATTACGCGACGGTGGTTATTCACCTGCAAAAAGAACAACTATGGAACGTTTTATTGAAAATCTGATGTATACCACGCGTTGGCTGCTGGCCCCGATCTACCTGGGACTATCCTCAGGTTATTGGCGCTGATGCTCAAATTTTTCCAGGAGGTGTTTCACATTCTGCTAAGCGTCTTTGCATTGGCATAGGTTGATCTGATCCTGGTGCTGCTGTCGCTGATTGACATGACGCTGGTAGGCGGCCTGTTGGTGATGCGTCTGGCGTAGCGGCATCGATTGTCGCCATCTCTTCCATCCATTTGCTTCTTGTGATTATGAATGCGCGCAACACGCTGGATAATGGTATGTGATTATCACCTGACGTTTATGCTGTCGGCGTTTCTGATGGGTTATCTGGATAAAGTGATACGCCACGAAAACGCGCAACTGTAAGACCTCACTTTTCTCTTCATCAAAGAGCGGCTGCAATTTATAAATCTGTCCCAATCCAGATGAGATGCCAAATCAGGTAAATGCAAATTAAGCTGACGCGGTGGCAAATCGCCGGTGATCAACAATCGGGAGTGCCCCTTCCTAAATACGATTGTAGAGATTGAATATTGCCATTTCCCAAGCATCATCGCCTGCAATGGATTCGATATTATCGATACAGATCAGAGCGAGTTGCTCCATGCCGTTCAGGATTTCAGGTACAACAAAATAGGCGTGTTTGTCTAACGGCGCATAGCCCGGCCCCGCATCGCCCTGACGTGATAACGCCGCGCAGGCAGCACGCAGTAGGTGGCTGCACCCTCTCCCTCCCCGTGATCAGAAGTAAATATAGCTACCATGCTCTTGTTGCAACACGTTGTGAAAGGCTGACAGAATAAGGGTAACGGTATTCCACTCAGGCGTACCGCTTTATTTACTGCGGCATAGCATTGTGCGCCAGCCATTCCGGCAGGTCATTTAATCCCATCGCCTGACGCACCAGCACCAGTTTTATCCCCGGCAGGTGATTTGCCAGCGTCAGACCGACATCGCGTAGCAGTTTTTTCGCTGTATTCTCTCCGTTAAATAGTTCCCTAAACCATTGCATGCTGGCTAACATCAGTGCGGCACTGTGCTTGTTCTGGCGTTCATATCGTCGCAGGTAGAGGTGTTGCCCGAAATCCTTACCTTGCCCCTGTAATCGTTTAATTTCGGCGATCAGCGTGGCGACATCCATAAACCCGAGGTTAACGCCCTGTCCGGCCAGCGGGTGGATGGTGTGTGCGGCATCGCCCACCAGAGCCAGTCGGTGCGCGGCAAAGCTTCGCGCATAGCGCCCGATTAACGGGTGTGTTTGCCGGGCACTGATGGTGGTGCACCGTCCAAGATGCATATCAAAGGCGATCGCCAATTGTTGGTCGAAATCTTCCTCAGGCAGCGCCAGCATGGATCTGGCCTGCAACGGTGGAAGCGACCAGATAATTGAGCACAGGTCTGCGTCCGCCAACGGCAGAAACGCTAGCATGCCATCGCCGTGGAACACTTGGCGTGCCACGCCGTCATGCGGACATTCGCTCCTTACCGTTGCCACCAATGCGTGATGGCTGTAATCCCAGAACGTAAGTGGAATATCGGCCTGCTGACGTAACCAGGAGTGCGCACCGTCTGCGCCGACTATCAGGCGCGCTATGAGCATGGTGCCATCGTCCAGCGTGATACATGCTTCGTTCTCGCACCAGGCCAGTTGCTGCATTACCGCCGGTGCTATCAAGGTAATGTCTTTTGCTTTCTCGGCTTGTTGCCACAGGGCGCGTTGAATGACATCGTTTTCGATAATGTGGCCAAGGCGGGAAAAACCATAGGCCTCGCCCTCGAAGTGGATGTTGCCAAAGCTATCTTTTTCCCACACGTACATAGCATTATAGGGGCTGATGCGCTGTGCTTCGATCGCTGGCCAGACATTGAGATGACGCAGCAGGCATTCGCTGGCCACATTAATGGTGGAAACGCGCAGTGCATAAGCCCCGTTCGCGGCCGTCTGTGGTGGCGTACGCTGTTCAAGAACGGCAATTCGTAGCCCGGACTGTTGCAGCCCGCAGGCTAATGCCAGACCGACCATGCCTCCGCCAACGATAACTACATCAAATAATTGCATAAGCCCTGCTTCTTGTTGCTTGCATTAACGATCGACCCAACCCAACGTGCGGCGCGCAAAGGTATCACGCATGGGCGCAACGGTATTCATGGTCATCAAACCCAGATTGCGACCCACTTCCAGCGGGGTAATACTATTGGTAAACAGGCGTACCAGAGCGTCTGTCAGCGCAATGGTTGCCTGTTGATCGGGTTCTCGGCGCTGAGCGTAGCGGCTCAGCACGCGATAGCTGCCGGTGTCTTCCTGGTGTGCCACGGCCTGTGTCAGGGTTTCTGCCAGCGACATCACATCGCGCAGCCCGAGATTGAATCCCTGACCGGCAATCGGATGCAGGGTTTGTGCCGCATTTCCCACCAGCGCAACGCGGTGCACGATATGACGTGACGCCGTCACCAGTCGCAACGGATAGGTGTAACGTTTGCCGATGTGGGTAATTGCGCCTAATCGCCAGCCAAAGGCGCGTTGCAGCGCAGTGCGGCATTCGCCCTCGCTCCAGGCGGCCACTTGTGTTTGGTTTGATAATGGATGGCACCATACTAACGAACTGCGCCCACCGCGCATCGGTAACAATGCCAACGGGCCGTCCGGAGTAAAGCGTTCAAAGGCTTTGCCCGCGTGAGGCAACTGGGTGCGGATGTTAGCAATAACGGCAAACTGCGGATACTCCTCTGTCTCCCATTGCATCCCGCAGGCCTTCGCCAGCCTGGAGGAAGAACCGTCTGCCGCCACCAAGAGTTGCCCGCGCAGCGTACTGCCGTCATCCAGTTGCAGGGTGGCCTGTTCGGCACTGCGTTCAACGTGTACTACCTTGCGCGGGCGGTGCACGCGCACGCCCGGCGCATTGTGGAGTAACCTAAACAGGATTTGACCGACCTGATGTAGCTCCACCACGTAACCCAATGCGATGGTACGATAATCACTGGCCTGCATGTTGACTACGCCGGCATGGCCGCGATCGCTAACGTGCACCGCCCTGATGGGTTCAGCCTCGCTGGCCATAGCTTGCCAGATGCCGATACGCTTGAGCTGCTGTACGGTGCCTTCCGCCAACGCGATAGCACGAGCGTCGAAGCCGGGATGCGCTCTGTCCAGCGGAGAGTGTGCTTCAATCACCTCGACGGGAAGGGTGCCGCCGGAAAGGGCGGAAATGGCCAGCGCCAGCGTTGCTCCCGCCATGCCTCCGCCGACTATCAGGATCGTCATCGCGATTATCTTTCCACCTGGCGTGCGGCACGGGCTTGTGCCATAAACGCTTCAATGTCGTCAGCGTCGTTAACAACGCCCGCTGTCAATACTTCGTTACCACTGTCAGTGATCAGGATGTCATCCTCGATGCGGATACCAATGCCGCGATATTCATGGGATACTTTGGCGTCTGGCGCGATATAGAGCCCCGCTTCAACAGTGAGTACCATGCCGGGTTCCAGCAAACGGCTGCGTTCTGACGTGTTGCAATCGCCGACATCGTGCATGTCTAGTCCCAGCCAATGGCTGAGCCCGTGCATGTAGAAGGCGCGATACGCCTGCCTGTTCGGCGATTAGTTCATCGACGCTACCTTTCAGTACGCCGAGTTTAACAAACCCTTCAACCATGATACGAATCACCTGCTCATTCACTTCACGAATGCTGACACCGGATTTGAATAGCGCCAGCGCTTTGCGTTTTGAAGCCAGCACAATGTCGTAAATCGCGCGCTGCGGGAGCTGAATTTTCCACTTACCGGGAAGATCCGCGTGATATCACCAGCATAGCCTTGATATTCACAACCGGCGTCAATCAGCATCAAATCGCCCTCGCGCATTTTCCGTTCGTTCTCGGTGTAGTGCAGAATACAGCCGTTATCACCGCTGCCGACAATGGTGTTATACGAAGGATAGCGCGCACCGTGGCAAGTAAATTCATGATGAATTTCCTCTTCCAACTGGTATTCGTACATGCCGGGTTCACAGCTTATCATAGCGCAAGTATTGGCCTTGGCGGTGATCTCTCCGACCCGACGAATCAGCTCTAGCTCTTTCGGGGATTTAAACAAGCGCATTTCGTGCACCCAGGGGCGCCAGTCGGTCTATGTCGGCGGTGCAATAAGCCCCTGACACGTGGCATTTCGCAATGTCTTCAGTGCGTTTAACAGCATGCGATCCGCTTACTCGTACAGCCCCTGTGCGTGGTAAATCACGTCTAGTCCGTTGAGCAGTAGTTTCACAACTGAGCATTGATGGCGCTAAAAGGTAGAGCGCGATCTACATTCAAGCGCGACGGGGCCACTTCCTGCCTCAGACGGCGCCCAAGCCAGATTTCCGCCGTGACATCGCGCACGCGCTTGAACAGGACGGTGTGGTGATTGTGTTCATCGCTTTTTACCAGTAACAGCACCGCTTCCGGCTTGTTAAATCCGGTGAAGTACCAGAAATCGCTGTTCTGGCGATAAGGATACTCACTGTCAGCGCTGCGCGTGGCTTCCGGTTCGGCAAAAAAGATCGCCGCGCTGACAGGAGCCATTTTTTCTAGCAACTGCTGGCGTCGGCGAGTATATTCCTGACCAAAAGCGTTTTGTTGAATCATTACCTGCTCCTGTGTGATGCACATTCGGTAATTCCCTCCTGCGTGTGAACCCCTGTGGGTAAGACTGGATGCGCGATTAATGTAGCGTTTGTTTTTCTTCTCCGATGCGGTCTGTACCTACCGGGCGTGTATATTCACTGTGGCAGAGAATGGCGGAAACTCTGACGTATTCGATGATTTCTTCCAGCGATTGCGCAAATTGTTGACGGCTTCTTTCAGTTCGCCCTGCGCCTTGTTCAGACGCGGCTGAACGACGCCCAGCCCAAGCAGAAAGTGATTGACCCATCTGGCCAGCGCGTCAGCACGATCAAACATGCTTACCGCGGTGTTATCGTCATCCGGTAGCAGCAGTTGGAATTCAAAATCACTCTCTTCCAGCGCTTCTTTGTGGTGACCTGACACAGCGTTTGCAGCGGCTGAGAAACCAGGTGAGAGAACGCCAGACCATCGTTTGTCAGCTCGTGTAACAGCGTTTTTCAACTGTCATTGGTGTTGCCCCGCATAGGATACCGCTGATAAGATCGTGCATTTTCGCTGCCGTCAGTGCAATTTGTTGCTGTGTTAGGAGCGTGTATAGGGCTTCATAGTCGGGATACCTTGTTTCTATGGATATGCGCTTTGTTCATCGTTATCGGGTTGGTATCGTGTTATGCTACCATCAAGCTCGACTGCTATGCCAGAAAGGGCTTATTTCTTCTATGTTGAGTTATTATAGTGGCGTCCACGTGAAGGTGAAGGCGCTGTCGCCAGTCCGTGATATGAATTTTTTCTGCGGCGCAGAAAACGAAATGAGACAGGAAATGGGCATGTCTGCACAACCAGTAGATATTCAAATCTTTGGCCGTTCGTTAAGAGTCAATTGTCCGCCGGAACAACAGGAAGCTTTGAATCAGGCTACGGAAGATCTTAACCAGCGGTTGCAGGATCTCAAAGTGCGCACACGCGTGACCAACACGGAGCAATTGGTGTTTATCGCTGCACTTAACGTGTGCCATGAATTGGCGCAAGAACGCTTGAAGACGCGTGATTATGCGGCAAATATGGAGCAGCGCATCCGCATGTTGCAGCAGATCATCGATCAGACATTGCTGGAGCAAGGGCGCATAATCGAGCGTCAGGACTCATCTTTCGAGTAAGTCAAAAGGGGCTAGCGCATTGCCCCGCGTTTTAGTTTTTAAATTGATTTTTGTTAGTTGCCCGATGTTTTTCGCTATAAAGCGTGATAGAGTTATTCACGAGTAATGGTTACCACCTTAGGCGGTAACTCGGAGATTCCTTCTTTCCTTTCTTTTTATTGCCTATGACTTCTGCGTCCATGCCCGTTTCGCCACAGAAACAGCGTCAGGCCATGCGCGATCGCGTGCGTCAGTTGCGCCGAGCGTTCACGCAGGAACAACAAACTCTATTTTCCCAGCAGATTGCTGAACGTGCGTTGGAACAACCTGAAGTGCAGCGGGCACAGCGTATTGCGCTGTTTTTATCGTTTGACGGTGAACTGGATACCCAGCCGTTGATTGCCCGTCTATGGCAGCAGGGAAAGGCGGTGTATCTGCCGGTACTGCACCCGTTTTCGCCGGGGCATTTGCTGTTTTTACACTACGACGCGCAGACACCGCTGGTGAAGAATCGCCTGAAGATCTTTGAACCCCGTCTGGATGTGCGTCACGTGATGCCGCTAATCCAACTCGATGTGCTGTTTACGCCGTTAGTGGCGTTCGATGCGCAGGGACAGCGTCTGGGCATGGGTGGTGGTTTTTATGACCGGACCTTACAACGCTGGCAACAGCGAGGACCATACCCGATTGGCTTAGCCCATGACTGCCAGCAGGTCGATGCCATCCCGAACGAAGCGTGGGACATCTTGTTGCCCGCCATTCTAACCCCCTCTCGCTGCTGGCAGTGGTAATCCGTTGTTGATTACAGCGTCGGCGTATCCGGCCCACCAGAAGAGGTACTGTACGACAGCATTTGCTGTACCAGTTCCACACAGTGCAGGAAGCGCGAATCATAATCTAATACGGTCACGTGTACGTAAGGGACGTTATTCTTCACCAGTATGGTTTTGAGCAGCGTTTGGAACGCACTGCGTGCAGATATACTGCTACCCCACAGGCTACGCAAACCATCCGCGACCCACACAGCGTATTGTTTTCCAGCAGGATCACCAGATCAAACCGGTATTCGTCAATCAATGCCTGGACAAAGGGGTGTTTGCGCCCTTCATTATCCCGGCCAAACTTCCAGGCGCTGGTGGTGTTGAATATATTGGCGGGCTTGTTGACCAGCGTAGATTTACCGCTGGATTCGCCGCCGAGAATGGCAACGGTACGCACGAGAAATGGCTTCACTTCGGTGGGAATATAATCCCAATAGCAGAAAGGATCGTAACGGATCTGTGCGCCGCTGATGTTCATAAATGAGCGCTCCGGGTCAACCAATACCGCGTCGATGCCTAACTGTTCCCGATACTACGGGTATCTTTAGCTTCTCTGGTATAGACAAAGTTGGGTTCAATTGCTTTTTCTTGCATAAAGGCCTTGATACTGTAACTCCATACATCCCAGACGTGCGGGTAAGGCTCCATGCCTTCTTTGTTAAAGGCATGAATGCGGATATTCTTCTGATATTTAAAAGTTTATAGCAGACAACGCAGATGATCGCTGACGGTAGGTTGTTGCGACATGGCGCTGTGCTTAAACAGCAGTTGGTCGCATGATTCGTCGTAACCCGGGATCACAATGCAATTCATCAACCTGACTACAGGCGCGCTGGATCAGGTAGATTTGACCTGTATGCAAAGGATAAAACTTGCCGAACATCACCCCGATGGTTTTGTCGTGGCTGGGAAATTTCAGTTCCAGAAAATGGTTCAGCGCTTCCAGCTTTTGAGCGCTGGGTTTTTGACCTTGGCATTCAGCAATTGGCTAAGATAGACCTTGGTTATGCCGATTGCGTTGGCAACCTGCTGAAGGGTACACCCTTTCTTGCGGATGGCGGGTTTTAGGTAATCAAAAGGTAACATTATCGGATACTCTTAGTTTAGCATGCTAACTAAGATATCACAAACATTCTCAACCTGCGCGCATGTTCCAGCAGGTTAGACGTTAAAGATCGTCGAGGATCGCCAGCGTGTCAGTCAGCTTTTTCACGCCAAACACCTGCATATTGGCGGGTGGGCGTTTTGGCGCATTGGCATGGGGGACGATGGCTTGCTTGAAGCCGTGCTTGGTCGCTTCGGAAATACGTTCTTGACCGTTGGGCACTGGCCTTATCTCGCCTGATAGCCCCACTTCGCCGAACACCACCAGATCCTGCGGCAACGGCTTGTCGCGCAGGCTGGAGACCAACGATAGCAGTAGTGCCAGATCGGCGCTGGTTTCGGTGACTTTTACACCACCAACCACGTTCACGAACACATCTTTATCCGCCATTTGCAGTCCGCCGTGGCGGTGTAACACGGAGAGTAGGAGCGCTAGTCGGTTCTGTTCCAGACCGACAGCGACGCGGCGAGAGTTGGTCATAATCGAGTGATCGACCAGCGCCTGAATCTCCACCAGCAGCGGACGTGTGCCTTCCCACACCACCACAACGGAGCTGCCGGACATCACTTCATCACCCCGGCTGAGAAAAATGGCGGATGGATTGCTGACTTCGCGTAATCCTTGCTCTGTCATGGCGAACACCCCTAATTCGTTGAGGGCACCGAAACGGTTTTTGTGGCTACGCAGGGTGCGAAAACGAGAATCTGCATCACCGTCGAGCAATACGGAGCAATCAACGCAGTGCTCCAGCACCTTGGGACCAGCCAATGAACCATCTTTGGTGACGTGGCCCACCATCACGATAGCGACCCCACGCGTTTTGGCAAAGCGGGTGAGATAGGCGGCGGTTTCCCGCACCTGTGCCACGCTGCCGGGTGAGGATTGGATATCGGCCAGATGCATCACTTGGATTGAGTCGATCACCATCAGCCTAGGCTGCTCCTGTTCAGCAATCAGGCAGATTTGCTCGATGCTGGTTTCGGACAGCATGTTGAGATGCTGGGTGGGCAGGCCCAACAAGCGGTGCGCACGCATCGCCACCTGCTGTAGCGACTCTTCTCCGGTGACGTACAGGGTTTTCATCTGTTCAGAGAGTTTGCACAAGGTTTGCAGGAGCAGGGTACTTTTTCCCGCGCCGGAGTTGCCCCCGATCAGAATAGCGCTGCCGGGCACTATGCCGCCGCCCAATACGCGATCGAACTCGCTAAAACCGGTGGAAAAACGCGGTAGCGCTTCCAGGCTGATGTCAGACAGCTTTTGTACGCGGCTGATGCCTTCATGGTCGCCCGCATAGCCGGTGCGACGATCGATGCGAGACGTCGCGGCGGTGGCCAGCCGCACTTCGGTAATGGTGTTCCAGGCGTTACAACCGCTGCATTGGCCCTGCCATCGTGGGTAATCGGCACCACATTCGTTGCAAACGAAGGCGCGTTTAACGGCTTTTGCCACGGTTCACCTCACTGCTATTAGCATTTTTCGTGCCGCAAGCTGCCGCTCAATACGCACATGACGCCGGTTAAATCGGCATGACGGATGCTGACGGGCGCCTGCTCATTCACTTTTGGTTTGGCATGATAGGCGATGCCGAGTCCGGATGCCTTAAGCATCACCAGATCGTTACCCCCGTCACCGATGGCAATAGTCTGCTCTTCAGGGATCTCCAACTGTTCCATTAGTTGGAGCAGGGTTTTGGCTTTGTATTTAGCATCAACGATTTGGCCTATCACTTCACCGGTCAGTTTACCTTCGCTCATACCCATTTCGTTAGCTACGGCTGTCAGCAGGCCGAGTTTCTCTTTCAGATGATCGGCGAAATAGGTGAAGCCACCGGACGCAATGGCGACGTGCCAGCCCGCAGCCTGAAACTGCTCTATCATGTAGCTCAGTCCAGGCATCATCGGCAGATTTTTACGCACTTTTTGTAGGATATCAGCATCGGCTCCCTTCAGGGTACCCACGCGCTTGCGCAGACTGGCGGAGAAATCCAACTCACCGCGCATCGCCCGTTCGGTGATCGCAGCCACCTTCTCTCCGGTGCCAGCCAGTTTGGCGATTTCATCAATACACTCAATCTGGATGGCGGTGGAATCCATATCCATCACCAGTAAACCGGGAGTACGCAGCGTCGGGGTGTTGCACATCGGGGCCACATCCATCCCTAGTTCATGAGCCAGTTTGGTGGCGCGCTGTGTGAGCGAACCGGCCAAACGCACCACCTGATAATCTTCCACATTCCAGGCGCTGACGATCACTATCGCCGCACAAAGCTTTCGCTGGTAACGCGAAAGCAAGTTTTTATCCAGTACGTCGCCATAGAGCAGCCAGCCGGTGTGCCCCACTCGATAGTCGAGTGGCATAACTTCATCACCGCTGAGTGATAACGGTAGTCCCGGCCAACAATTAATCTCGTTAGGGAGATCGCGGTAGGTTTGACTATTCGGCATGGGATATCCTATATGAACGCATCCCGTTTGCAAGGCTTCCACGGTGTTGACATTGACGGTAGGTTTCAGCTCTATATCCGGCCTTGTTGCAGCCGGTACTGCGGGCCTCGATGTAATTCGCTGACTCACGCCTTA
>JBPETC010000018.1:0-24466 GCA_051710325.1 Symbiopectobacterium sp. | reverse complement strand
AATCTGCACGCTGTGCAACCGATTGAAACGCCTCAATCGTAATCCGAAATGCACGATAGGCTTATCGGTACTTACATCAAACGTGAGTATTACGTTTGATGATGTATTAGGTTATTGAATGCACTATACCTTTTTATATGATTTATCTCACTTCCTAAAGCTCACATCACCATATTCACAATTTAAATAATAACGGCACTCTTACTCCTGCCGAAAAACTCTGGTTTGTTAGAAAGGGCTCTAACGATGAAAATATCCCTCTTTTTGGCAGCCCTATACTGTATGGCTGCTCTCACCGATCATGCACACAGCGCCGATTGTTTAATGATCGTAAAACAGTGTGCCGATTTGGTTGGCCTCTCTAATTTGACGGGCGATGAGTATTATCAATAGCACGCCAAAACCAGCGTACGTTACTATTTCGATCACTATCAGGATAAAAGCGATCCGCTGATTTGGGAGACACCGTTTTGTCGATTTGAAATCGCTACAGCCCTAAGGTAAGGCCCCAGTGAAAAGAGTTGGTGCATGAGCTGAAAATGCCTATCCCTACTACGAATTGATATTTGCCGTGGATAAACCGGTTACGGTTTTCTTCATTCGCACATTCTGGAATGCCACGTTTATGATTGGCAAATCCTGGAAACCAGCCGCCACAGTCAGTATGGTAAGGAGATCGGTAAACTGTTAGACAACAGCTTTACCCAGCAACTGCCTTTCTTTTCCACAAAAGTGCTGAATTTTTTTAACACCGCTAATGACCTGATCTATTCCGCATCCCTGCTCTATAAAAACAACCATGAAGCCGGAGCGATGGTATTGGCAAAACGGCTGTGGTGGAGCAGTATGTATTGCTGCGAGATAAAAACCGGCCTGGGCGTTTACAGGTTCACCCAGGCATTAAAACGCACTGAAACCAGCGATGACAGCTATACCAACTCCAAATACGGTGACCGTTCTCAACGTCAGTTCGGACCAGAGTTTTGGCATGTTGCATTGGAAGGCAACATTATGTTAAAGGGGTACACCAGCACGCTCTATTCCGAAAATGCGCTGATGCAGTTACAGCTTGCGAAAAATCTCAGTAAAGATGGCAACGATATCAAGAAATGGACGCTGGACTGCCCTGAAAGCGTTTGCCAAATACGCCTATGACGAAAAGCAACAACACTTTCCGTCCGATTCTGGCCAACAGCAGCAATCTTTCCAACTATACGCTACCGCGCGATAGGTACTACGGTAAGAAAGGTACAGTGCTGAAAGCCTACCCAGCAAGCAGTGATTTTCTGTTATCCTACGCCCGCACTTACACAAAGTGGTACTCGGTATCACCAATTGGTTGGATCTGTAAATATAGGAGATCAGCACCAGGTAAAGGCGTCAGCGTCAATGTCAGCACAAAGAACAGCGACCCGTATGCTATTTTTCGCTGATCGATCTGTGGTAGACAACACAGGATAAAACCTACCTGATGACGGTAGCTGAAAAGTGGCCGACAACATTATTGTCAGCAATAATCTGCAAAACGGCTTTTTTATGATCTCCACCAAATATAAATATGCATCCATTCATTGATAGCATCGATCTTTACACACTGCTAGCACTAGAAGTCACGCTGAAGAACAAACCGCAGGCCGTTACCCCGTTCCTCAACGGCTTCAGTTTCACTTAATAGGCTTATCGCATGCTGGACTGCAGCGCCCACGTCTCCACCCATGTTGATAAGGTGTTAGCCCTGAAGGAAGAGGAAACCTTAAAACCGAACGGTAAATAATTACCAAAAATGACGCCCTCTGTCTCGAGGGCGTCATACACTAAATTCCTACCTGAATCCCCAGCTCTATCAGCCGGTTCGGCGGTATCTTAAACTGATCGGCTGCGCGCAACGCATTACGAATCAGCATGATAAACACCTTGCCGCGCACGCGCAGATACCAGGGCCCGTTTGCCTATAGTCAGCGACTCATTAGCCGTAGTTGGCAATCACACGCCAAAAGATCGGGGAAAGCTATTCAGCCGTAACACGCTGCACGTTATGCACATAGGGAACCGCTTCGGTACGCATGGTCAGCAGCACCACTCTTTCATGCAACACTGCATTGTATTTTGAGGTTATGCAGTAATGCATAATGGGATGACGTGCGTCGCGCGCACGAGATAGATAGCTATACCCGGTACCTGCACCGGCTGGTTTTTTCGAGTAAGGCAATCATCGCATCCAGTGAATTACCATGCTCATACAAATGACGCAGCAAATAGAAACGCTCACTTTTCCAGGTCGTCATAATGGTGAACATGATTAATCCTAGCGCCAGCGGCAACCAACCGCCGGAAAGGATATTGACCACGTTGGCAATAAACAGCGGGATATCAATCAAGAACATCGCCACCAGCAGCAGCCACACCAAATAGCGATGCCAGTGCCAGTTTTTACTACCACGATCGCAGAAAGAATGCTGGTCAACAAGCATGGCTCCAGTCACCGCAATACCGTAAACCGCGTAAAATTGCCAGAATGCTCAAAGCTGACGATTACAATAACCACCGCCGTATACAACAGCCAGATTTATCGCTGAAATATAAATCTGCCCGAATTCCATATCTGAGGTATGCACAATGCACATCGGCGGCAAGATACCCCAAAAACGCACCGCGTGGTACGTCAGCGAGAATACGCCCGAGATAACGGCCTAAGAGGCGATGATGGTCGCCATTGTTGCTAGAATCAGCAACGGAATCAAATCCAAATCAGGAGCTAGCAAAAAGAAGGGTTTTTGATGGCTTCCGAATTACACAGAAGTAACGCCACCCTGACCAAAATAATTGAGCACCAATAACGGAAACACCACGGTAAACCATACCACGCGAATAGGGAATTGACCAAAATGTCCTATATCCGCGTAGAGCACCTCCACCACTGTGATCGCCAGCACAACAGCACCCAAGCACGAAGAAAGATATAAGCTTGTACTCTATAAAGAAACGAACGGCATAAACAGGCTTCAATGCCTGAAGCACTTGCGGCGTGTATCCATGATACTGCGCACTCCCCACCGCCAGTGTTAAAAACCAAATCAGCACCACTGGCGCAAACAGCTTACCCACACTGCTGGTACCGTATTTCTGAATGGCAAACAGCAAAGTCAGAACAATCACCAACAGCAGCATGATGTAGCTATCCAACTCGGGGCAGCAATCTCAATCCCTGCCATTGCTGTAAGCACCGACATCGCTGTGGCGATCACCACACCTCGCCATAAAAGAACCCACCGCCAATCAAGCCCCATGATCACCACGATGGATGTCATGCGATCACTGGTGTGGCGTATGACCAGTGAGTGACATCAGGGTCAAAACCCCGTCTTCTGGGTTATTATAACCCGCATCACACAGGAAAGATACTTGAGCGACATCATCACCAGCACCAGAAACCAGAAGATCAGCGAGAGAAAACCAAATATTGAATGCTGCTCGACGCCAAACCCAAACTATCCGGAAAGGCGTTCCCTTAATGTATAAAGTGGACTTGTGCCGATATCCCCATACATCACGCCAATAGCCGCCAAGGTAATGGCAGGAAGCGATTACTTATGCTCTGAGCTCATGGCGTCTATCTTCTGTTGTTTTCACTTTTGCGATTTCCGCTGTTTTCAATGCGTAGAGAACAACGCATCTTTCATAAACGTAGCCCAAAAGCGCACAGTTTGCATATATTCATGCAAAAACCTATCCCTTCACGCTGTATCAAAATATCCAGAAATAAACTGATTTATTGATTAATATAGCCAAAGATGGCAATAATCAATGCAGATACGATTAAAATCTGTGATCAACCGTACATCATTGCATCATTATTGATGACTTTATCGTTTGCTACCCTGTTTTGCGTCATCAGAATAAAAACGGATCTCTTATGTTTTAATCAGCCTCTTTAACCGATCGTATTTATACACATCAGCCAATTCCTTGAACACGGTCTGTATGAACGTTAGCACGCTTCGCCTGTGCCTATCGCCGCACTCAGCGGCGAAAGCATATTTTCGCTGGGGCCACCGGGCATTACAGCATTTTTATAAAAATAATGTGCCGTTCCATTAGCGCACTGCAACACCTACTTATTAAAAAGATCCAGACCATCGATGAAATTCAGTCCACAGAAACCCTAATCTCGCTACAGAACCCGATCACAGCGTACAATATCGCATCTTTTATTCGGACGGGATCGAGCATGGGGACATTACGCTTATCAGCGGCAGTACGTTAGGCAGTGCGGAGTATCTGGCAAAACATCTTGCCGAATTACTGGAATAGCAAGATTTTTCCACTGATGTTCAGCGTGGCCCGCAACTTGGACAACTTCCCCCTCCCACAGTGCAGAGCGGAATATGGCTATTTGTGGGCACAAACCACAGTGCCAGTGAATTACCGGATAATCTGCAACTGTTGTTTAAGCAAATTAGCAATCAAAAAACGAATCTTTCGCAGGTTCGTTATGGCGCGATCGGGATCGGCAGTAAAGAATATGACACCTTCTTCTGTACGATCGTTACCGTGGATCGAACTCTTGTGGATCGTGGAGCAAAAAAAAGATCTGCAAAATGTTGCAGATCGACATCATCAAACACGATATTCCCGAGGATCCAGCAGAAATCTGGTTGGCTAAGTGGGGTAGAATTATTCAATTAAGCGATTTATTTAGATACTTAATTGTGTATAATTTTATGTATATACTGGTGAAAACAGGTAGTTATTCCAATAACAACCGTTATTCGTTTTTTGTAATGTGAATAACCAACTGTTTTGATCCCAGGCTATACGGTACAAGATCACCTGTCATTCACAGCAAACGATCATCAACAATTTATTGATCTTTAAATGTAAAAATTACTTATCCACAAATAGTAGAATCCTAACAATAGATCCAATAAAAGATCTTTCTTTAATTACCAACAACAACGATCCAACTGGCTTGTCGTTTGCGTAAGCTTGAGTAGAATCTCATTATTCCCAAGGCAAGTAATGATCTTAAGTGCACATCATTAACACTACGCGAGGTGCAGTACCATGTTTTATCCAGATCCCTTTGACGTCATCGTGATCGGCGGTGGCCATGCGGGCACAGAAGCCTCCATAACAGCGGCACGTATGGGGCGTCAAACCCTGTTATTGACACATAATATCGATACGTTGGGACAAATGTCCTGCAATCCGGCTATTGGTGGGATCGGAAAAGGACATCTGGTTAAAGAGATCGACGCCATGGGAGGCCTGATGGCTCACGCGGTCGATCGGGGCGGTATTCAGTTTAGAATACTAAACAATAGCAAGGGTCCTGCCGTTCGTGCTACCCGTGCGCAGGCGGATCGAGTTCTTTATCGTCAGGCAATACGCACTGCTCTGGAGAACCAACCGAACCTGACGATCTTCCAGCAGGCGGTTAACGACCTTATTGTTGAAAACGATCGTGTGATCGGTGCTGTCACTCAAATGGGACTGAAATTCCGCGCAAAAACGGTGGTGCTGACCGTTGGGACATTCCTTGATGGTAAAATTCATATCGGTCTGAATAACTACAACGGTGGACGTGCTGGCGATCTGCCCTCCATACCGCTATCGCGCAGACTGCGTGAACTGCCATTGCGTATCAGCCGCCTTAAAACCGGTACGCCACCGCGTATTGATGCGCTCACCATTGATTTCAGCGTGCTGGCGCAACAGCACGGTGATAACCCAATGCCGGTGTTCTCGTTCCTTGGGAGCGCCAGCGAGCATCCGGCGCAGATGCCATGTTACATTACACACACCAATGAAAAAACCCATGAGGTGATCCGCAATAACCTGGATCGCAGCCCGATGTATGCCGGTGTGATTGAGGGGATTGGTCCGCGTTATTGTCCGTCGATTGAAGATAAGGTGATGCGCTTTGCCGATCGCAATGCGCATCAGATTTTCCTTGAACCTGAAGGGCTGACCAGTAACGAGATTTACCCCAACGGCATTTCGACCAGCCTGCCCTTCGATGTACAGTGGCAAATCGTTCGTTCGATGCAAGGCATGGAAAACGCCAAGATCGTCCGCCCTGGCTATGCTATCGAATATGATTTCTTCGATCCGCGCGATCTTAAACCTACGCTGGAAAGCAAATTCATCCACAGTTTGTTCTTTGCTGGACAGATAAACGGTACAACCGGTTACGAAGAGGCCGCTGCTCAGGGCATGTTGGCTGGCTTGAACGCCGCACGTCTGGCGTTCGATCAGGACGGTTGGTTCCCGCGTCGAAATCAGGCGTATCTAGGCGTGCTGGTGGACGATCTGTGTACGCTCGGTACCAAAGAACCCTACCGTATGCTCACCTCGCGTGCCGAATACCGCCTGATGCTGCGCGAAGACAACGCCGATCTGCGTCTCACTGAAATTGGCCGTAAACTGGAGATGGTAGACGATTATCGTTGGGCGCGCTTCAACGAGAAGCTGGAACAGATTGAGCAGGAACGCCAGCGTCTACGTGAAATTAGCGTGCATCCCCACAATGAACAACGAGAGGCGGTAAACGCGTTGCTGGAAACGCCGCTGTCGCGAGAAGTGACTGGTGAAGAACTGCTGCGTCGTCCTGAGATGGATTACACTACCCTAACCTCATTACCAATGTTCTCGCCCGCGTTGACAGATGCTCAGGCGGCAGAACAGGTTGAAATTCAGGTGAAGTATGAAGGGTACATTGCGCGTCAGCAGGACGAGATTGAAAAACAGCTGCGCAATGAGAGTACCGTCCTGCCAGTTGATCTGGATTATGGTCAGGTGAACGGGCTTTCTAACGAAGTAAAAGCCAAACTCAACGATCAAAAACCGGGATCTATTGGTCAGGCATCGCGTATTTCGGGAATTACCCCAGCAGCGATCTCTATTCTACTGGTTTGGCTGAAAAAACAAGGGCTACTTCGTCGAAGCGCCTGATAAGCGATGCAGATAGGCACACTGTGATACGTCATTTTGTGCCTGATCCCTGGCAGCCACGTTTCATCATATATGGCAGGATAAGCATCTGAAACACAAATTAGACACTCTATTGCAGAGAGTAATGGGCTGTGGCATTTTGATTAATGAACAACAAAAAATTTGCTAATCCAGTATGTTGAACTGCTGCATAAGTGGAACAAGTATTATTAATATCACGTCAGTGCCTGACTCGCAGGAAATGTTGGTACGGCATATCATGGATGGTATCGTGGTTAAGCCGCATTTGCAGGGCGATTGGTTTATCGACGTGGGAACCGAGCCGGGATTACAGGGTATTCCACTGGCTATTGTACGCCCCTCAGCGTTATTCACTCTGCTAGATAGCCTGGGAAAACGTATGCGTTTTCTACGTCAGGTTCAGCATGAACCTCAAGTTGGATAATGTCTTTCAGGTGTAGTCTATGGTCGTGAAATTCACCGCTGAACCGCCTTTCGATGGCGTTATCAACGGTGCTATTGCCTCTTTGCGTGATATATTGTCGTGGTGCAAACATCTGCCTACACCGGCAGACGGAAAACGGACGTTTTTATGATCTGAAAGACGTAGTGTCGGAAGAAGAATTAACCGCATTATCTACATCGATAATAGTAGAGCGCATTGTGCGTTTATCGATACTTGAATTGGACGGTGAACGCCATTTGGTGATTCTTAAAGAAGGTGATTCTTAAAGCAAAATAATTTTATATTTTATCAAATAAATTATAACTAATTATATCCGAGAGCCATTTTAATAGCGAAGGGTATTTTATTTAAGAAAAAAATAGATTGCAGATGAAAAATCCAGATGTTAAAGACACAAAAATAATATTAATAATGTCAGTACGCCAGTACACGGATATTTTCGTGGCGTTTTAAAAAAGTAGTTATTTAACTATTTGAATTTAATTAATATAAAATTTAATTAATATAAATATCTATTATTTCATTTTTATTTGATTTATATCACATATTATTGGATTATTGAAAGGCTTACGGGCTTAGGGTTTCTGCCTGGATTGTTAGTAAAAATAGGGCTTGAATAAGAGATTTAAATTATTGTTTACCTTTTTTGCTACTTATCGATTGAATTCGCAGGCGTGAACCGTGTAATTTGCTCGTTTTTGCCGCTTAACTCGATGGAATAAAGGCAGTTTTATATGTCAGTCAGCCTCTATGGTAGCAAGGAACGAAGAGCAAAATGTATGTCTGTCTCCCTTTACAGTAGAAAACAGACCTTTTTTGTGGTTGATGGCTACAGATGGCTACATTCGTTTTTGTCAGTGCTGTTTTTGCATACGAAGCGTTGAGGCGGGGCTTCCGTTTTAGCCAGTGAACTTGACGGTATAGTTGTCGAACTTGTGCTTTATGATGTTCGCCTTGCGGCATCAGGCGGGTAAGGCCATGGAGGGGCGCATTGTCTGGTCGTTTGCCATTATTGGCGAAGTGTTAAAAGTATTTATCACCATAGCGTTGCTGGTGGGGTGTTAGGGTTGTTCAAGGCGGCGTTTGTTCCCCTTGGTCTTGACCCTACCTGGCGGTGCTGATCATGCAGATAGTGGCGCCAGCCATCGTCAACCGTGAGATTCGTTAACCGTTAAGGTTGCAAAGAACGCGACCAGCGGCGTGCTCGGTAAACTGCAAACCTTTATGGAGATGATCATTGGTTTTGTTGATGACAACGTGCGTGATATGTTTCATGGCAAAAGCAAACTTATCGCCCCTTTTGGCGCTGATTATTTTCGTTTGGGTGTTCCTGATGAACGCAATGGACCTGTTGCCAATAGACCTTCTTCCCTTTATCGGTGAGCATTGGATTGCCTTACCTGCGGGTAGTACCGACGGCTGATGTTAACACCACGCTGTCAATGGTATTGGGTGTGTTTATCCTGGTTCTGTTCTATAGTATCAAAATGAAAGGAGTTGGCTGTTTTGTAAAAAACTTACCATGCAACCTTTCAACCATCCTGTTTTTATTCCCATCAACCTGATTTTGAAGGTGTCAGACTGCTGTCCAAACCGGTTTCACTCGGCTTTCGACTATTTGGCAACATGTATGCGGGTGAGTTGATCTTTATCCTGATTGCTGGTTTTCTGCCGTGTTTGTCGCAATGTTTGTTGAATGTGCCTTAGGAAATATTCCACATCATTGATAAACTGGTCGCTGAAGTGTAAGGATGGAGGGGCTGATGTCTGAATTTGTTACGGTAGTTCGCCTCTACGCCAAAGCAGCTTTTGACTTTGCGGTTGAACATCAGGCCATTGAACGCTGGTAGAACATGTTGGCGTTTGCCGCTGAAGTCACACGCAATGAACAGGTTGCCGCTCTGTTGTCTGGTGCTATGTATGGCACCCAATCTGCTGGTGAGCACTGTCATTGACGGTGTGTGGCGGATCAGCTAGATGAGCCCGGCGAGAACCTGATTAAGGTGATGGTGGAAAATTGGCGTTTACTGGTATTTCCAGATACTGGTATTTCCAGAAGTCCTGGAACAGTTTGCGTAACTCCGCGCCGCGCAGGAGTCGACGGTTGACGTCAAAACCTCCGCTAGTACAATAAGTGAACCAAAGCTGGATAAGATTACTTCCGCCATGGAAACGCCTGTCACGCAAAGTGAAGCTGAAGTGAAAAATTGATAAGTCTGTTGTCGCAGACGTGGTGATCCGCGCGTGAGATATAGCGATAGATGGCAGCATTTGCGGCCTTTTGGAACGCCTCACAGAGGTCTTTCAGCCTTAAGGGGCTTGAGCATGCAACTGAATTTCAACGAAATAAGCGAACTGATCAAGTAGCGCATTGATCAGTTCAATGTGGTGAGCGAAGCTCACAATGAAGGTACTATTGTTTCCATCAGTGACGGGATCATTCGCGTACATGGTCTGGCCCGATGTGATGTAGGGGGGAGATGATCTCCCTGTCCGGCAACCGTTACGCTATCGCCCTGAATCTGGACGCGACTCTGTTGGTGCGGTGGTGATGTGTCAGTACTCTGACCTCGCCGAAGGCATGAATGTCAAGTATACCGGCTGTATTCTGGAAGTTCCGGTTAGCCGTGGCCTGCTGGTCCGCGTGGTAAACACCCTAGGTGCACCTATCGACGGCAAAGGCCAAATTGAGAACGACGGGTTCTTTCCAGCAGAAGCGATCGCATCTGGCGTTATCTAGCTCCGTATGCCGGTTTTGCAATGTGTGAATACTTCCGTGACCATGGTGAAAAGGGTGAAGTTAAAGGGAACCCGGTTCATTGACGGCGCTGCCGATCATCGAAACTCAGGCAGGTGACGTTTCCGCATTCGTTCCGACCAACGTAATCTCGATCACCGATGGTCAGATCTTCCTGGAGTCGAACCGGTTCAATACTGGTATCCGTCCTGCGGGTTAACCCAGGAATTTCCGTATCCGTGTGGGTAGTGCAGCGCAGATCAAGATCATGAAGAAACTGTCCGGTGGTATTCGTACAGCTCTGGCGCAATATCGTGAACTGGCGGCGTTCTCCCAGTTTGCTTCGTATTTGGATGATGCAACGCGTAATCAGATGAATCATAATCAGAAAGTAACTGAACTGCTGAAACAGAAACAGTATGCGCCGATGTAGGTTGCGCATTAGTCTCTGGTGCTGTTCGCCGCTAAACGTGGCTATCTGGCTGATGTTGAACTAGCAAAAGTAGGCAGTTTCGAAGCGGCGCTGTTGGCGTATACCGACCGCGAACACGGCGATCTTCCGCAACAAATCAACCAAACTGGTGCTTATAGCGATGACATCGAGGGTAAGTTCAAAACTATCCTTAATACCTTCAAAGCAACCCAGTCCTGGTGATTTCAGTAGGCATGCCATCAGACAGGCCTACGGGCATTGAGGAGATGCAAAGATGGACGGCGCAAAAGAGATACGTAGTAAGATCACAAGCGCCAAGAACACGCAGAAGATCACTAAAGCGATGGAAAGTGGTTCAGCTTCTATCTCTGCCTCCTGCAGACGATGGCAAACTGAAGAAGAAATCCTTGGATTACCTGTATGAACATGATCCTAAGTCGCTGCATGATACCCTGTTGCGCTATTATGTGGCCCCTCAGGTTTATCAGGGCGTCGTAGAAAACCTGGCAGGTAAATAGGTCGCTCGTATGGTTGCAATGAAAACCGCAACGGATAACGGTGGTAGTCTGATCAAAGAGTTGCAGTTTATTTACAACAAGGCTCTTCAGGTCAACATCACGCAGGAACTCACCAAGATCGTATCGAGAGCCTCCGCGGTTTAAACCAGGTTTACAAATTACGTAGAGGATTTAATATGGTAACTGGAAAGATCATCCAGGTAATCGGCGCCGTAGTCGATGTTCGAGTTCCCGCAAGATGCTGTACCTAACGTATACGATGCGTTTGAGGTTAAAATGGTGCTGAAAACTGGTGCTGGAAACGCAGCAACAGTTGGGCGGCGGCGTTGTTCGTTGTATTGCAATGGGTTCCTTCTGACAGTTTGCGTCGTGGGCTGAAAGTGAACAGACTAGGCTATCCGATAGAAGTCCCGGTAGGTAAAACTACGCTTGGCCGTATACGGGTATCAAGGTTATCGACCTTGTCCGTTCGCCAAGGGTGGTAAAGTGGGCCTGTTCGGTGGTGCTGGTGTAGGTAAAACGGTAAATATGATGGAGCTGATCCGTAACATCGCGATCGAGCACTCCGGTTACTCTGTATTTGTCGGAGTAGGGGAAACGTACCCGTGAAGGTAACGACTTCTACCACGAAATGACCAACTCCAACGTTATCGACAAAGTATCACTGGTCTACGGCCAGATGAACGAGCCGCCAGGCAACCGGCTGCGCGTAGCACTCACTGGCCTGACTGCTGGGTCGTATGCCTTCATCGGTAAGTTATTAGCCGATGCTGGCGGAAGAGATGGGCGTACTGCAAGAAAATGTATCACCTCCACCAAAACTGGTTCTATTACGTCTGTTCAGGCCGTATACGTTCCTGCGGATAACTTAACTGACCCGTCTCCAGCCACCACCACCTTCGCTCACTTGGATGCGACCGTGTACTGAGCCGTCAAATCGCGTATTTGGGTATCTACCTGGCCGTTGATCCGCTGGATTCCACCAGCTGTCAATTGGATTCGATGGTGGTTTGTCAGGAACACTACGACGTAGCACGTGGCGTGCAATCCATTCTGCAACGCTATCAGGAAATTAAGGATATCATCGCGATCCTGGGTATGGACGAGCTGTTTGAAGAAGATAAACAGGTCATTGCCCGTGCGCGTAAAATCCAGCGCTTCCTGTCGCAGCCGTTCTTCGTGACAGAAGTATTTACCGGTTCTCCTGGCAAATACGTGTCACTGAAATACACCATCCACGGCTTTAAAGGCATTATGAACGGAGAAATACGACCATCTGCCGAAGCAGGCGTTCTATATGGTTGGTTCCATT
The DNA here is from genome assembly GCA_051710325.1 of Symbiopectobacterium sp. GTDB lineage: Bacteria > Pseudomonadota > Gammaproteobacteria > Enterobacterales > Enterobacteriaceae > Symbiopectobacterium. The sequence continues at coordinate 12,046 of JBPETC010000018.1, read as the reverse complement.
GATGAAGCAGTGGAAAAGCCAAGAAACTGTAACGTCTGTTAGGAGGTTGATATGGCTATGACTTACCATCTGGATGTCGTTAGCGCAGAATAGGAAATGTTCTCCAGCCTGGTACAAAAGATCCAGGTGACTGGGAGTGATGGCGAACTGGGTATCTATCCTGGCCACGCCCCGCTGCTCACTGCCATTAAACCTGGTATGGTGCGTATCGTTAAGAAACACGACGCAGAAGAGTATATCTATCTGTCCGGCGACGTCCTTTTATCCTGACTTTTCAGTCAATCATTTTTCTTGAGGAAATCACCCAGTACCAGGTTGCCTTTCGCATCGTGTGCGAAGATTTCCAGCATTTTGACGGAGATAAAGTTCTTCACGGTGATCTTTTTTCCCTGAGCGTTAACAGAGAGCGACCGTCTTTGATAAAGAAGTTGCTGTTGTCCACGTTACCACCACGGTGTCGTCGTATTTGCCTTCTTAAGTTTTCAAGGACACGTTGTTTTTTAAACGCGCCTTGTTTTTCCGGATCAGAGTAATGACTTGGACGAAAAATAAAAGTTGAAGTGTTGGTTATCCAGAGCCGTGTTGTTTTCTACCATCAGCGCGCCGGGGTTGCCAACAGCGATGCTGTTTTTCACTTTGTGCGCAACTGGCTAACCTTCGCCGCACATTTTGAAACCGTTGCTGGTGTTGTTCAACGCCATTAGCGCCGTCTTCGATCTTGTTAAATAGATCAAAACCATCATCGATGTTGTTGTGAAAGAACGCACCGCGAATCACGCTGCCCTCACCCGCGCGCATTTTCACCGCAAAACCGTCGGCTTTACGGAACGGCTTCTCAGTGATTTCGACGCCTTTCACATGCCAATGGCTGGCCATTTAGTTACATGGCTATGAATCACTGCTTTTTTTGCCCTGAGCGAATAGTTTTTCGGTACTTTTTGGCTGCCGCTGGCGCTGACGGGAATGGGAGAAGCACTGTAATCGCCGTCTGCTAGCTATACTGTAATCGCCGTCTGCTAGCTATAAGGTTGCTCCTGCTAGCGATACGTTAATAGCGATTGCGAAATCTAACTGGGCGGTTTTGTTTCCATCTTTGCTTGCCTGACCTTGCGCAGAAACATAGACATTTTGTCATCGGCTAGTTTAACTTTTTCTACGCTGAACGTTGCTTCTTTCTCTGCTTTATCATCGCCTTCTGTTTGTTAGCAAATAAACAATTTTGAAGTCACTGCCTGCGCTCAGCTTGGCAGGAACGCTGTGAGCATCTCACCCGATTTAATTGTATGTGCTGCGCGCAGCGCTTTATCGCCCTGAGTGATGGTGACGGTACCAGCATAGTTGGTACGCAAGTTGCACGTCATAGTTATCGCTCGCGCTCTTGGTCGAGGACATCACCTGCACAATACCGGGGCAAATGCAGCAAATTTGAATTCCGGCGACGCTTTGGTTTATGCCGGAGACGTAGTCAACTGCACATCACTGACAGTGATTTTGGTGTTACGTGATGCGAAGAAGCCACATAGTAATGATCTTTATTTAGTTTTGTGACGAGGTCCGCTCCTTTCACGTCTTTACTTACCCAGTTGTCGCTGTCTTTTTGGCATAGGATGTCATAAAACCGTCATTGGTTCGTTCCACCTTCATACGGAAAGAAAGGGTCTGTTCCAGGTTAATTTTTCCTGAATATTGCTCTTGGTGATCTTGGCACCCGCATTACCCCACGGTTGTAGAACGCCGTTACGCACTATGGCTTGCAACCTGACTTCCGTATGGGATTTCTTGATGGCATTCGTCACCATATTGGAGGCAATAGGGAGCTCCTCATAGCCTTCCTTCAGCGAATTTGACGTAGTGCTTAATGTCCTCACCAGACCAAGCCCTTCCTGTGCGGCCGGTTTAGCGCCATTTTTGGGGCCAAACTGATCGACGGTCACGGTGGCTTTCAAGGTAAAGTTCATATTGGCAAGCAGAGCAGTATAGAAGAAGGTTAGTCCATCGTGCGTGTTGGCGATTTTACCGCTGCGGCTCTTGATGCTGATCGACGCTGAGAGGTCGGACTTATCGTCAACCGTCAGTTTTGCCGTTGATGGTGACATCGTTAACGCCAACTTTTTCCGGCAGAACGCTGGAGGAAAAGTTAACGTAAAGTCGATTGGCCGAAGGCAATGCTGTGTCATACCGGAGCGGCTTGTTCAGTTGCGTGTGCGGTTATACTATAAGGAACAGAAAGGACGGCGCCAGGGCTACCGTGGAAAGCCGTAAAGCACTGAGTTTCATTGTATCTCCTTGGTATTGTTTATTGAATTATTGGGCTATGATGAAAAAATGAAACGATGTTTCTTTTTATTTATCACAAATGGAAACATATAAAATAAAAGTCTGTTTTTTCCTGAAATTTGAATTCATTATCTGCCGTCGCGTTTAGTCATTTTTCAGAAAAGATGAATTAAAAAAACTACCAATAAGGTTTAGACTTGGATACACTTTCTTCTTCCTTATAACACGCGGAATTATGGTATTTTTCTTTAAAAATATGTAGTAATCCGCAGCAATAACGGTTTTACTTTCATCCAATTAAATCAGTGTGTTATCAATTCGTTTCATCAGGGTGGTGCATGTCTGACAGTGTCATGAGTGTGGTTATCCTTGCCGCTGGTAAGGGAACACGTATGTATTCCGATATTCCAAAAGTACTTCATCCACTCGCTGGCAAGCCGATGGTTCAGCATGTGATTGATGCTGCTATGGAAACAGGTGCCAAACAGGTACATTTTGTCTACGGACACGGTGGCGATTCACTGAAAAACAAGTTAACCAACCCGGATTTGAATTGGATTCTGCAAGCGGAGCAACTCGGTACCGGGCACGCCATGCAGCAGGCGGCGCCGTTTTTTGCTGATGATGAAGAGATTCTGATGCTGTACGGTGATGTTCCTTTGATATCGCCCGCCACGCTGGCGCGCTTGCTGGCGGATAAACCACAGGGCGGCATTGCGGTTCTGACGGTGAAGCTGGACAACCCCACCGGTTATGGCCGCATTGTGCGCGATGAGAAAGGTTATGTGATCGGGATTGTCGAGCATAAGGACGCGACGGAACAGCAGCGTCAGATTAACGAAATTAACACCGGCATTCTGGCAGCAAATAGCCAGGATCTGAAACTCTGGTTGAGCCAGTTAAACAATAATAACATGCAAGGCGAGTATTACATCACCGACATTATCGCTATAGCCGCTTCAGAAGGCCGCCGTATTGAAACTGTACATCCTGATAATTTGAGCGAAGTGGAAGGGGTTAATAACCGCTTGCAACTGGCGACGCTGGAGCGTGTCTATCAGCGGGAACAGGCCAATAAACTGCTGCTGGCAGGCGTCATTTTATTCGATCCCTCTCGTTTTGATCTGCGAGGGACATTGACGCACGGACGTGATGTGAGTATTGATGCTAATGTGATCATTGAAGGCCAGGTTTCATTAGGGAATCGGGTTAAGATTGGTGCTGGCTGTATCATCAAAGACAGCGTGATCGGTGATGACTGTGTCCTCAGCCCGTACACCGTGTTAGAAAATGCGGTTCTGGACGCTGAGTGTACGGTAGGGCCATTTGCGCGCCTGCGCCCGGGGGCAGAGCTGGAACAGGGTGCGCATGTTGGCAATTTTGTTGAGTTGAAAAAGGCGCGCTTGGGTAAAAGTTCCAAAGCAGGTCATTTGACCTATCTTGGCGATGCGGAAATTGGTGATGATGTGAATATTGGTGCAGGCACCATCACCTGTAACTATGACGGCGCCAACAAGCACAAAACCGTGATTGGCGATCGAGTGTTTGTCGGTTCTGATAGTCAACTTATAGCTCCTGTGACCGTAGCCAGTGGCGTGACCATCGGTGCTGGCACCACGGTAACGCGCGATGTTGAAGAGAATGCGCTGGTGATAAGCCGGGTAAAACAGTGTCATATTTCAGGTTGGGCGCGGCCCATTAAGAAAAAATAAGTGATCTCGCCTCCTATTTCGTGGAGGCAGTTTTGCACAGTGTTTTAGGCTAAACCGCTCCGTAAAACATAATAATCCACCACTCTCTATAAGGCTCGTGGACGCCGGAAAAACCGGTACGATCAGATCTAAGATGTCGAAAGTGACATAATATGTCACGTGTATAAGAATACACATCCATGTGTGAAATTGTAGGCGCAGTTGCACAACGCGATATTTCTGAAATTCTGTTATAAGGGCTTCGCCACCTTGAGTACCGTGGTTATGACTCTGCGGGGTTGGCGGTGGTTGACACAGAGGGGAATATTGCCAGCGTACGTTGCTTGGGTTAAGGTACAGATGCTGGCGCAAGCATGGAAGAGCATCCGCTTGCGGGCGGTGCAGGCATTGCTCATACCTCTGTTGGGCAACGCCAGGTGAGCCGTCAGAAGAAAATGCGCACCCGCACATCTCCGGTCCTATTATCATCGTTCATAACGGCATTATTGAAAACCACGAACCGCTGCGTGAAACGCTGATCGTGAGCGGCTATCAATTTGTTTCTAAAACCGATACCAAAGTTGATTGCGCACCTGGTGCATTGGGAACAGAAACAGACCGGTGGTGCGCTGGTTGACGTGATCAAACGCGTTTTATCTCCCTAAACTGCGTGGCGATTACGACATAGTGGTGATGGATAGTAGCGATCCGAGCGTGCTGGTGGCTTGCCCGTTCCGGTAGTCCGCTGGTGATTGGTTGTGGTATCGGTGAAAACTTCCTCGCGTCTAACCAACTAGCTCTGCTGACGGTTACCCCGCCGCTTTATGTTCTTCGAAGAGGGCGACATGACTGAAGTGACGCGCCACACTGTGCGTATTTTCAACCGCGCGGGCGAAGAACTGGTTGAGCGCGAATTCAGATTATCGCTTGAGGCACGTCCTACAAGCTGGGAACGCTGGTCATTTGTAACGTTGCGGGATCTTCGCTGGTCCGTGAATCCGATTTGACGCTGATGACAAAAGTCGGTACAGAAATCGGCCGTGGCGTCTATTTAAGGCGTTTACCACCCAGTTAACGGTGCTGCTATGCTGGTGGCGCGTATTAGCCGCGCCTGCGCGGTATGGATGCCCAGATAGAGCACACAAGATCGTCCACGGCCTACAAGCGCTACCTGCGCGTATTGAGCAGATGCTATCACAGGACAAGCTAATTGAGTCTCTGGCAGAAGGTTTCTCTGATAAGCATCATGCGCTGTTCCTGGGGCGCGGCGATCAGTACCCTATTGCAATGGAAGGGGCTCTGAAGCTTAAAGAGATCTCTCCTACATTCATGTAGAAGCCTACGCGGAGGGTGAGTTTGAAGTAAGGCACGCTGGCGCTGATTGATGTGGATATGCCTGTGGTGGTTTCGCTCAACAATGAACTATTGAAAAAACTGAAATACAACATCGAAGAAGTGCGCGCACGGCGGTAAGCTGTATGTGTTTGCCGACGAAAAGCGGGCTTTACCAGCAGTGAAAACATGCGCATCATTCCGCTGCCGCATGTGGAATGAAGTGATTGCCCCAATCTTCTGCACCGTGCCGTTGAAGTTGTTCTTCTACCACGTAGCGCTGATCAAAGGCAATGACGTTGACCAACCGCGTAACCTGGTGAAATCGGTGACGGTAGAGTAACTGCCGTTATACTGCGCTGCATAGTTGAATAAATAGATTTTATGCTGGCGGCAGCCAGTGAAACGATGGATTCTCGCAACGAAAAATCATGCAGTTAGGCCTCATGAAAAACTGTACACCTGAGGTGACAGGTACTTTCTACCAAAACTGACTCTGGAAAACAGCACGATTCACTATTATTCAACAAAGCCCACCGAGATAAAAATACCGTAACCGATTTGCACCGCCAATAGCGTCTGTGGGCTTACTAGCTGCATAAACAAGCTGACGATGAATGCCGTTGCTTTGGGATTTAACGCATTGGTGAGAAAGCCGGTGCGTAGCACTATCCAATCCAAGACGGAGGCGATACCGGTCCAATCAGTTTGATCATATTGAACAGCCACAGTAATTACTGAATGATCAACCAGATGCCTATCAGGCATAGCTCACATAGAGCAGAATGCCACCACTGATCCCGCTAACTATTAAGATTCCCGTCCGGCGCGACAGGATCAGGCTATTGCGCGTCACCATGGAAAAATCAGATCCTGGGCTAATAACGGCAAACAGTGTTATTGTGAATACAGCGAGATACTCAACCATGCATAACATTTTTTAACATCGAATTAGATATCAATATGCTATACAAACGATGTAGGGATAACTAATGATGATTTCTGACAGTAATAGTGAGTTAGACTCACTATTAGACGTAAATCAAAACTGCCTTTCTTCACTGATCGCCTTGCACTGTTTTGAAGCCGCAGCACGGTTTGAGAACTTCACGCGTGTCGCCGAAGCGTTACATATCTTACGCACGGTGCAATTAGTCGTGTGTGGTGCGTATGCTGGAGGATGATTTAGAGGTTGCGCTGTTTAAACGGCGCAATCATCGTGTTTTTCTGACGCAAGAAGGCCGTACGCTGGCACAATGCAGTACATGAATGGCTTGACACGGTCATGCAGCGTGCCACCAGTGAACTGCGCGCCAGCAGTAGCGCTAGGTGGTGTCATGTGAACCCTCATTGCTGATGCGTTGTCTGATCCCCAGTTGGCCAGTGTTTCAAGCAAAACATCCGGATCGGGATACTCATCTGGTTGCTGGCGAAGGCGCATTTCATTTAACACTGGCATTGATTTAGCTATTCGGCGTGATGATTTCCCGTTGCCTCACGGTTACCATACAGAATATCTGTTCAGTAAAAAAGTTTGGCCTGTGCGCCGGCCTGATAACGTGACTGACTGATTTTCTCCCTCTGAAAACGGGTTGTCATTGCGAACCGCTGCGCCCCGTTTACATAGCCGCACGTGTTTAAGTGCCTGGTAAAATGGAGTGCGGTCACACAATATCCGCTGCATGACAATAGCGGACAGTCGGATTAGGATTGCCATATTAGGCCGTGGAAATTGGTCAGATATGATATTGCCAGTGGCGTTCTGGCTGCACTGCTGGGATTTATCGAGGAAGGTTTCTGTTACTGCCTGATGTTGCCTTCCCCTTTATTATCTGATACTTTAGGCAGATTTATTGGCTTGGTCACGTGCTATGGCCTGAATCAAAGTCGCGCGTGTTCAGGTAAGATGCCGCGTTTAATGCAATTTATCGTGAACATTTTGTATGTCATAAAACTGTCACATTCAATATATTTTACTGTCATATAATTGACCTATTTTCTCCTGTGAACTATACTCTGATCAATAAAGAATCTGGGTCGACATTTTTAAAAAATCCCACAGGAGGGATTATGCAACTGATGCGTACCATGATTGCAGGTCTTGTTATGGCAACCTTTCCCTGACTGGCAGTCAACGCCTCAGCTGCCGTTAGCCTTATCGGTGTAAGTGCTACGTTCCCAGCGACGGTCTACGCAAAGTGGGCAGACTTATTACCAGAAAGAAACGGGTAATAAAGTTAACTACCAAGGTATTGGTTCTTCTGGCGGCGTTAAGCAGATTCAATCAAAAACCGTTGATTTCTGTGCATCTGATGCGCCGCTGATTGATGAGAAACTGGCTAAATATAGCCAGTTCCAGACCTTGATTTGGCGGGATCGTTCTGGCTGTTAACGTCCCAAGCATTAAATCTGGTGATCTGACGCTGGATGGCAAGACGCTAGGCGACATCTACCTGGGTAAAATCAAGAAATGGAATGATCCAGCTATCACTAAAATAAACCCGAATAACAAGCTGCTGGATCAGGATATTGCTGTTGTACGTCGTGCTAACGGTTCTGGTACATCTTTCGTGTTCACCCACTATTTGGCGAATAGTAAATCCGGAATGGAAAGAAAAGTGGGTTCCGGTTCTACGGTTTTAACTGGCCTACCTTTCTGGGCGGTAAAAGTAACGACGGTATTGCCACGTTCGTTCAGTGTCTGCCGGGGCTCTATCGGTTACGTTGAATACTCCTATGCCAAGCAAAATAACCCAGCATACACTAAGTTGGTTTCTGCCGACGGTAAAGTAGTTCAGCCTACCGGCCAAACATTTAGCAACGTGGCCAAAGGGTATAGACTGGAGCAAGTCTTTTACCAAGGAACTGACCAACCAACTGGTTCACCAGAAACAAGACAAACCAGAGTAGGGCGCTGAAGTGCTAAAGCTTTTTGATTGGGTGTTCAAAAAAAGGCGGTGAGCAAGCGGTATAGCTGGATTACGCTACTTTTCCAAACGAAGTGGTTGAGCAGATCCGCACATCGTGGAAAACCAGTGTAAAAGACAGAAGCGGTAACGCGCTGTTTAAATAAGCACTGAAACGCTATGCAAACCCTTGAGCGATTAACAAGACACTGACATCAGTTATGGCGGATGGGCTTCCCGCCCATCCGCCTTTGTCTGTCAAATGCAATATACCCAAGTGGACAAAAGAGTGGGACGCGCTTGCCGGGCAGTTCGGTGCACTGGTAACGATTTACGGCACCATTGTGCCCTCTTTTGATTGCCTTAATCATTGCTATTTCTTCCACTTCAACCAGTTTCTCGTTCCACTTATCAGCTTCAGTATCGCCTTGTTCCTGACCGAATTGGCACAGAACTGATTAAAATGCCATTTAGTGTTGCCATTGAATTATTGGCCGCCATTCCGAGTATCGTATGCTGTATGTGGGGTCTGTTTATCTTCGCATCGTTGTTTGCCAAATACTTCCGACTGGTTGTTGGAAGTATCCTATCCGGCATTTCTATTTTAGCACACTATTCTCTGGTCCGGCGTTTGGAATCGGTATTCTGGCCGCCGGTATGATTCTGGCCATCATGAACATTACTTATATCTCTGCCGTAGTAATACACGACGTGTTTGAGCAAACATCGGTAATAATGAAAGAGTCAGCCTACGATATAGGTTGCACCACCTGGGAAGTGATTTGGTGCATCGTATTGTTTTAAAACAAAAACTGGGTGATTTGTGGCGTCATGCTGAGGTTGGGCATGCACTGGGTGAAACCATGGTGGTGACTTTATTATCGGTAAAACCTATCAGTTGGACAGCCTGGCGCTATTTATGCTCGGAAAAATATCACTTCCGCGCTGGCGAACGAGTTTGCCGAAGCGGAATCTGGCCAGCATACGGCGGCATTGATGCAGCTTGGTCTTATCCTGTTTGTGATTATCTTTATCATGCTGCCGTTGTCATAAATTGATGATTATGCGTTTAGCAAAAATGAGGGGGCACGCTAATGGCAGCGTGAGGAATGCAAAAAGAATCCACTCTGGCGCGTACCCGGCAGAAAATGCGGGCCTGGCATCGCTAGAAGAACCGCATTGCATTGCACTATGTCTCTCCATGACCACTTGTGTCGTTTGGCTTGTTCTGTCTGGTGTAGATCCTGTTCTCCACCGTGGTGAGAGGGATCGACGGCATGTCGTTGGCGCTGTTTACTGAAATAACGCCGCCCAATACCGAAGGTGGTGGCGTTGCCAGCGCCATTATTGTCAATGGATTGCTGATTTTCTGGCCACGGTCTTTGGTATATCACTTGGCATTATGGCGGGTATCTACCTGGCGGAATATGGTCGAAAATCCATTGTTGCTGAAGTGATTCGCTTTATTAACGATATCTTATTGTCAGCACCTTCGATTGTGGTTGGCTTGTTTGTCTATTCAATTGTCGTGACAAAGATGCAGCACTTCTCGGGTGGCGGTGTAATTGCGCTAGTATTCTATTGCAGGTGCCTATCGTGATTCGCACTACAGAGAACATGCTGAAACTGATTCCCGATAGCCTGCGTGAAGAGGCTTATGCGCTGGGAACGCCGAAGTGGAAAATGATTTCGGCCATCACATTGGAAGCTTCTGTCTCCGGAATTATCACCGGCGTGCTACTAGCCATTGTTCGTAGCACCGGGGAAACCGCACCGTTGCTATTTACGTCGCTGTCCAACCAGTTCTACACCGACATGATGCACCCGATTGTCAACCTCCCCGTCACCACATTTAAGTTTACCATGAGCCCGTTTGTTGAGTGGCAGCAGATGGTCTGGGCGGGGCCTACTGATTACGCTGTGCGTGCTGCTGCTGAACATTGTCGCGCGTATTTTGTTCGCGAAAAAGAAACATTAATGGATTCAATGGTATGTCTGACTATATGCCAGTTAAAAGAGAGAAGTCTTAATGAATATGGCTACCGAGACATCCAACCATAAAATCCAGGTGCGCAATCTGAATTTCTATTACGGAAAATTCCATGCGCTGAAAGATATTACGCTGGATATTGCCACTAATCAGGTGACCGCGTTTATCGACCTGTCTAGCTGTGGCAAATCCACGCTGTTGCGCACGCTAAATAAAATGTATCAACTATATCCGGAGAAGCTGCGCGGAAGGGGGTATTTTGCTGGATGATAATAACATTTTTACCGACAAGCAGGATGTGGCGTTTCTACGTGCCAAGGTGGCATGGTGTTCCAGAAACCAACCCCGTTCCCGATGTCGATTTATGATAATATTGCCTTCGGTGTGCGTTTGTTCGAAAAACTTTCCCGTGCCGACATGGACAAGCACGTGCAGTGGCATTGACCAAAGCTGCATTATAGCAAGAAACCAAAGATAAGCTGCACAAGAGCGGATACACTCTCCCGGGTGGTCAGCAGCAACCTTTGTGCATTGCTCGCGGTATAGCTATCTGTCCCAACGTATTGCTGCTCGATGAACCTTGTTCGGCGCTGGACCCTATCTCTACGGTCTGTATCGAAAAATTGATTTCCGAATTGAAGAAAGATTATACCGTGGTGATCGTCACCCATAACATTCAACAGGCGGCGCGCTGTTTGGATCATACGGCATTTATGTACCTGAGCGAACTGATCGAATTTAGCGATACAGATACCCTGTTTACCGCGCCCAAACAGAAACAGACCAAAGACTACATTACCGGTCGCCATGGTTGATTACAGAAAACATCATGGACAATCTGAATAAACACATTTCCAGGCAGTTCAAGGCTGAACTTAAGCACATTCATACCCAGGTGATGATCGTGGGCGGGTTTGGTTGAGCAGCAACTGACGGATACTATTACGGCAATGCACAACCATGATGCGGAATTGGCACAGCGCGTGATTGAAGGTGATGCCAAGGTGAACTTGATGGCAGGCGTTTAAGGTTGGCCATGAGGTGCGCGATGCTTTTGAGGTGACCATCGATGATGGTCTGTGTGCGTATCATCGCCAAGCGTCAGCCAACGGCGAATGATTTTCGTCTGGTAATGGCAATTTCATCAAAACCATTTCTGAACTGGAGTGTATTGGCGATGTAGCAGATAAAATCTATCGCACCGTGTTGGAGAAATATTCGCATCAGCATCAGCCTTTTCTGGTTAGCCTGGAATCATTGGATCGTCATATACGGTAGAGTAGAAATGCTGCATGACGTACTAGACGCTTTTTCGCGCATGGATATGGATGAAGCTATCCGTATTTATCGCGAAGATAAGAAGGTCTATAAAAAGTATGAAGGCATTGTGCGCCAACTGATGACGTACATGATGGAAGACTCACATACTATTCCGAGCATATTGACCGCGCTATTTTGCGCCCGCTCAATCGAATGCATTGGCAACCGTTGTCAGAACATCTGTGATGTTTATTTTCTACTTCGTTAAATTAAAGGGCAGTATTTCCGCCATATTGTTGGGTAACGCGCTGGAAAAACTGCTGTATAAAGAGAAAAACGGACCTGCACCTCAGTGATTTTCACTGATAAATATCCCCGTCGGGGTGTGTATTCAGACTGCTGACAAGGTATTGTCATTAATGTTTTAGATATCCAGAAGTAAAATGAAGTACAAAATCTGGTCAATCATCCAATAAATTAATCACAGTATAAACCCTCCTGTTTTGGATGTGGAGATACAGTGGCTACAGTTGATGTAAGATGTCCGTTTTGTGAACAGACAGTCTCTGTAAAAAAAACACAGTTATGGC
>JBPETC010000017.1:0-24709 GCA_051710325.1 Symbiopectobacterium sp. | reverse complement strand
AGCGAATTATGCGACAATCATCTGCTTTACCCATCATTTATGCCAGTCAGGAAGAGCTGGCCGCTCATGAAACACGCCTCGATCTGATTGCCAAAAAAGGGGGCAGTTGCTTGTGGCGCCAGTAATCATCATCCTATTTATTTTTGTTGGTTCTTCTTATCGTGTGTTTGAAGAAAGGCAATATTATTGTTGTTTGTTTTATGTGTGTGCTTTATAAGTAATAAAAATCTTGTTATTTTTTTCTAGTAATTTGTTAATTGATATGTTGTGATAATTGTTTTTGGTTTTCTTTGTAAATATTTCTACATTGTTAATAGCGAAAAAGAGATGTTATAAAATCTCCGAAAATAGTGAGTGTTGAATTTTACCAAGTCGTAAAAAGACATGGTGAAATAATAGATTAATAAATGGAGAGAATTATTATATATACTTTAGTAAGCTACTTTCAGAGAAAATAAATAGTGAATTATATGTATTTTACTAAAATAATGTATAATTTTAAAAATGATCAGCGCGGGGTAACCGCTGTTGAATATGCTATTGTGGTCGCAGGTGTTTCTGCTGCAGTTGTTTCGGTTATTTTTGTGAAAGTGGGCCTATTAGAGATATGTTGTCAGGCATCTTCACCAAGATCAGAACTACAGTGGAGGATTCTGTAAAATACAGGTTATTTACTATCTTCTGAAAAATTGAAGCGATACTTTAACCTGGAAATAGGTACTTTATATCTACATGTGTGTATAAAGTGCTTGTTTCGAACGCCTTTATTGAGCTCATGCGGTAGCTATATCTCAAAGACAAGAGGGGCTTTTATAAATGGGTATTATACCTGATTATAATTTTATAATAATAGCGAAAGCGGATTATCGTTGAAATGAAAAGCGCATTGATCATTTACATGCTAACGCCCAGCTAGACCTGTCTGTCAATAATGTTCTGAAGAAAGACGATTTTCAATTAAAAAATATATCTATATCAACAGAAAGCACTGATATGCAGTGCAATATAAAAGAAAATAACCTTATTCATTGGGTTCTCAAAAGTGCGGTAGCTAAAGTCAGCTACTTTCAACCAACTGCGCTGCTTGAGCCCAGCAGTAATGCAGAAAGCAAGCTGCTAAGAGGATTAGAAGGCAACGCCAGGATACTGCTATTTCCCAAGGCAAGAAACCCTATTGACTTGCGTTCGAGAGGTAGTGAAACGCTATCCGGAAAAGAGGAAACACAGCTTATTATTATAGTGTCATCTTGTTTGATGAACCTCGCTCGCGGCCACACACGAGCGGTGCGGTTAACGGGTCTTGCCTGTTGGGGTTGATAGGAAAATTTTAACAGAGAAAAAAGTTTGATGATGAAGAGCTTCTCATTTCACGCATCGCCTGATGCTAGCACTCATTTTATTGTGTCCGTTAACCGTAATGAATAGCTAATCAACTCTTTTTAAAGCCAGGGTAGTTAAAACATTACGAACCAAAGGGCATGTTAATACGGTATTTATCTCAGATCCCTTAGTAGCTGACTATAAAGTATTGAATGAAAAACCAATCAGTGCTGTTAATAATGACCGTTTGGCTCGAGCACTCTCTCGACCTAATCTCACCGTGTTGTCCGGTGAAGTGGCCAGCTTTTAGTCGGCGGTGAAATCCCGCTTTTAGTACAAAGTAAAAAGGGTACAACCATACAATATAAAGAACATGGCATTAGATTAAATGTTGCTGATAAAGTTGAAAAGAAACAGAAAATAAAATTGTTGGTTTATAACGAAAGTGGCTGATGGTGATAGCTTTGTGATTGGAGGCCTACTCAATGAAGTAGGATGTGGAATCACTGACCAAGGTTCCTTTTATTAGTGATATCCTTATTCTTGGGGTACTGGCGCGTAAATCTCACACGGAAAGAAATAAAACAGAATTGATTGAATGTGTCATGCTAAAAGCAGAGGTTAGTGGGATCAATACCGCGTTGGAACAACTTTATAAAGAGATATCCAGTAATGAAGTGAGAATGTTATGTACTACATTACAGCATAGCATAAATTTTGGCTCATCTATTTATAAAATGTTAATCGATTTAGGTAAGGAAATTAGAAATGTACAGTTACTCGATATGGAAGAAAAGTGGCAAGCTTATCTGTCAAAATGACCATACCAATGATTGGCTTTATTATATTTTCATTGTTGGCAATATCTGTTACTTGAAGGCAAGAATTTACTGGAACAAGGACACATTTCTGAAGCGCTTTACATAGTTAGGGCGGCTTTGAATAAAAACCATGAAAATGGGCAAGCATTAAACACACAATGTGTGTTAATGACGCAGCAGGGCAATTATCTTGCCGCCAAAGTATCGTTCGATAAAGCCCGAACGCATTTTGTTGATAAAGATAAAGTCATTAATAACCTTGCAGTGCTGGCAATTATGCAAGAGGATTATCCTACCGCAATGGGTTATCTGTTACCCTTGTATGTTAGAAGGTATACGTGTTAAAATCTATTATATAATTTAGTATTTGTACTGGTAAAATGCGAGATTTTGAGGGAGCTCTGAAGCGGTATTGCATCGAGTAAAGAACGTTGATATAAGTGATGGCTTGCTTGAATCGTTATTAAAAATTAAGCCCAGCTCTAAACTCTAGTTAAAGCAACGCGAATTGTTGGCTAATGTCACGATATTGCTCATTTTCTCTCTCACTTTTATTAGTCTTTCATCATCCTGATGACCTCTCTTTAACATTGTTGTTGCTATTGTTTTGTCTTGGTTTTATTTTATCTATATAGTCTGTACAATCGGTGCAGGCGATGTTAAACTGGTATCTGCATTACCAACGGGCTTTCAACGACAGAAATGGGTAATTTTCTATTTTTGACGGACATGGCAGGGATCCTGCTCTTGCTGGTTACGTGTTTGTATTATCGACTGTTCTCAAAACAGAATGTCATCACAGTACCCCTATGGTGTTGCTATTTGCTCTGGCTATTGGTTGTTGTGGCAGTGTAAGTAAAAGGAATAAGAAATTGAACAACGAGAGAAAAATGTGCTTTTATGGTATTTTTCGAGCACTGGAAAGTGCCGCGATGGCATTCTTTTTCTCGCAGAGCTGTGTCGGATGGTTTATATTTCATCTTCCTTGGGTTTGATTCTGGCTGAATCCAGTTATCGTACATCGCTTCGTCATCCTGACAACGATTATAACGCTTATTTTAAGAAAGCCTTAAATAAGCGTTTAGATGTATGGTTATTATTTACCAAATAAAATAGGATAAGTGCGTCTGCATAATATTGTGATGACATTGCTACGTTCTGAAATAAAAAGTAAGAAAGGAAGTGTATGCCATTATGTTTCCAATATTATTGATGTTTTTTTGCACTTGATAGGGCTCATTCCCAGTCAAACCGTGCCCGATTATCATATGCGATGAAGCAGGGTGTATTAGCCATTGCGATAAACGATCGCTGTGATTACGTTGCGAATAAAGGTAGTTCATGTACGCGATGTTTACTGATAACGATCTGGACGTTATTGTCAGTCTAAATCGTGATAATGATAAAAAAATCAACCTCAATTGATTATAATGCATTAGGGATTGCGACATTATATACTATTTTCAAAAGATATAATGTGGTTGGATTTAGCGATGATATTCATATTCGTGCTGATAGTTCTTCTGGTACGGTAAGAAAATCGATGAAGCAGAAAAATCTCCCTACAGATTTCATTCTTATTGTAAACGTTTCTGGCTCAATGGCCATGATATTTATGGATATAAATCTGTTATTAAAGGTGGTGTTAAATTTGACCTTTTATAAAACAGGCGGTAGTTAATTTTTCTCAAACCATTTTTAATAGTGACGTGAAAAACACCATTGGTATTGTTCCTTTTAATATTTGTGTTCCTGTTAAGTTGAATAAAAACCTTTTTGGTAGAAAAGAAACAGACTGTTCTTTTATCGGTAAGCTTAGAAAAGACTAAGTGAAGGTTAATAATAAAAAGATTGATTTTAACTTTTGATATAACAAGAGATTCAATGATAAATATAAGAATTTCAATTAGCAGGATGCGATAGTAACCTCTTATTATAAAACAATTGTCTCATCTTTTTTTTGGGTTTAGCATGGATGAAATGGTTGATAATAAAATTGTGCATGAGGTTCCCATTGGGAGATAAAAATTCAAATAAAGAATCATCGAATGCCTATAGCTATGATGCTGACTATCGTTCTAATTTGTGGACACGTTTTAATCTTAATGAATTTAATCTTTATTATGCTCAGGCTAAAAAATTATTAAAAATTGTAAATAAATATTCAAATATTGTAAATGTTGAAACTATTGATTTCGATCAGACCTTGAAGGATGACTATTTATTTTCTGATAAATCAGTTACTACTTATACCTACTTTTCTTATCATGGTAAAGATGGCATGTTTAATTTACAGTGTAATGATTCTATGCAAGAGGGAGTAAAGTCAATATCCAAATCTAGAGTAAAGAATATAACTTATTTTTTAGATATTTTCGAAATATTGATTTACCGCGTTTTTATTTAATTGAATTAACCTCTAATGATGATACTATCTCTCAGTTTAAGAAAATGAAGATTCTTGGAAGAGGCACTGATAGTAGCAGTGGTTTATTGCGATCGCTACCTGTTATTGCAAAGGGTAATAATCCTAAAAAAGTTATTATCATGATTAGTAACGGGGAGCATACGGGTTGTCCGGAAGCGTTTACTAAAGTGATTCATGAGGAGCCGATACAAGTACGGCACCCGGAATTTCTGCGCAATAATGTCGCCAACCAGATAATATTCGGTGCCGAAGTTCATAATTGCCTGCCGCAAATCACGTCGCGCAGGCCGGACCGGTTGTTATCATCGTTGAGAAAGCGAATAACCTGGTGCGGCACGGTATCTTTACTGCTTCCTCCGCCGTAGCTTGGCACAACCATTCATTCTGGTTGTGCCACCATGAGTACCGGCTTGTCTTCTGTTATCGGAATGCGCAGAGCGGCAGACCATACGAACGATAAACCGATGCATGTTTTCCGATTGGCTGGAAAAATAGATCAGTAGATGTGGATTCATTTCGCCCCTATTGCAACTGCGCTGAGCGCAATGCGCCAAATTTATCCGGGCGAACACTGCGCCAGTGGTCGTCCTCTGTCATAACTAACTACCGGTATTTGTTAATAGGCCCAATGCCCTTACGTGCTGTAATGCCTGCTCATCTTCTGTTAAGTCGATAAGCTGATAAGTGATACCTTGTTTATCCAAAGCACGGCACGTCGCATTGCACTGAACACAGTGCATTTTAGTGAAAATAGTAATGCGCATGATTAGTATTTACCTTTTTGGTTAAAGTCAGTATGGTCAAGCAGCCTTGTGACACCCCTTGCGTTGCCGCCTTTCTGCGAAACGCACCTCATCGATAACCGTGGCGTGTTTAAATACCTAGATGTAGATGTTTTTAATTTCAACCATACAATATATGGTGCTTAGTGTGGTTTGTTGGGGAGGAGATCGGAATAGCGGAAGAGGACAATGCTACCAAGGAGAAATCGGGCGTGGTTGAGAATAAAAAAACGGACCACTGTGGGCCCGTTGTTGCGTCATCTACAAAACCGGAAGATTCCTACCGTAGTAGATCTCTCGCATTTCATGATAGAGCAGATCGGTGATTTTTGCGTTCTACAGCTTCCAGGTTTTCTAGCGTGGCGTTGAACAGATAGTGCCGCAGATCGAAAGATCGAAATCCTTGAGCAGCATTTTGCTGTGAAACATATTCTCCTGATAGACATTCACATCCATCAGGTGATACAGTGACTTCATATCTTCTAGCATAAAGTTCTGAATGGAATTGATTTGATGGTTGATGAAATGTTTTCACCCCGTTGATATCACGCGTGAAACCGCGTACGCGATAGTTAATGGTGACAATATCAGATTCCAACTGGTGAATCAGGTAATTCAGCGCTTTTAGCGGGGAAATCACACCGCAGGTTAATACTTCAATATCGGCGCGAAAGGTGCACAGGCCACCATAGGGGTGGCTTTTCGGGTAGAAATATGTACACAAATATGCTCTTGTCCAGATGCGCAACCACGGAATGGTGCAGCGGTCAGGGATGTTAGAGCTATCGACATCGTGCGGATCCATCGGATCTTCGCTGATAAGAATGATCACGCTGGCACCATGAGGATCATAGTCCTGTCGTGAAGGTTTCCATCAGGATCTCTGCTAAACGATTGGCGTTGTACTGTTCGTCAATATAGGATATATAGCCATCACGATCGTCAGTGATTTTAACATAGAAGATATCGTAGATAAAAAGCTCAGGTTTTTGATCAGGTTATTAAAGCCGTGCAGTTATCGTGCTGGCGCTAGCCTTTTACACTTATGTTTATCTGTCTGTGCGTCATGCGCTAGAATTCCAACCTCCGAATTGGTTACAAGCCACACAGCTACTCAAACTGACGCCGCGCCAGTGGCTGTTGAGGCCTTGAATAATTATGGTACCGCGCTTGCTGGTACTTCCTACGCTGACAACTCGTTTGATCGATGCTGGCGTGTTGCAAGGTGATGCTCAGGCTGTCACCCATTGAAGGCTCTCTCTGTTACTTTTTGTTGTGCTTCTTACCCGGATTGGCCTATGTTTTTCCTGCCAGCAACGGGAAAATACCTTTCCGTGGATCGAAGATAGCATCGTCAAGCCGGTGCTGACGGCCGGTATGGCGCGATTGGTCATTCTGATATGCTGGTGGGGGGCTGGCGCTGTTGGCTTTTGGTTTGCCGATCGGTCGTTTGCTGCATTGATAATTAGCGAATATCTGCGGACACGGCTGGAGCGCAACGCTGCTCGACGCGTTGTTGAACAATCTGATCATGGTATCGCTGGCTGCCCTTATTCTGTGCACGATGATGATTCCTTTTCTGCTGCTTATTCGTCTAGCGGGATTACGTACCGGACGCGTTTTTTCGCTCTGGCTAAGTTGGGGCTATGTATTTTCGGCGACTGCGCTGGCGACGGGCATTGCCATTCCTCTGATTGCACTGGATAACGGGCTTCGTTATCTGGCTATACTGGCGGAGATGCCATTTGTACCCCGCTGTTTTCCAGCGTCTGGTTTCATGCTGCTGGTTTACTGCGCCAAATTCAGCCGTTTTGTGTTGGAGCCGCTTAGTATACGTATGGCGAACATTCCAAACATTCTCGATCAGGCTAGCGCGATGGCTGGCTCCACGCTATGACAACGCGGAGCGCGTGTCTATTTTACGTTACTAAAACCACAGGTGATGATGATGGGCTTGGCGTGGTGATTCTGTTTTTCAAAAGCATGAAAGAGTTAAATGCCGCATTTTTATTCCGCACATTCTGGTGGAATAACGTTGCCAACGTATGTTTTTCGTCTTGCTGCCGATAACCTGTTGCAGTGGGGTGGCACTACCAGTGCTGTGTTTAGTGCTGATTGGCAGTGTGCCTATGTTGTGGTTTCAATGGATTTGAAAGAGAAATAATCGATAACGCCTATCACGGTTTTGGCGGGGCAAAGTGTATCTTGTCATCTCAGGTAGCAGCCCGTGCTGGACGCGGTAACCTTTTCAGTGCGCGAGTAGGAACTGATTTGCGTATTTGGGTCCGCACGATAGCGGAAAGACCACGCTATTGCAAGAGATCGCAGGTTTGTTGCAGGTGGAAAAAGGGGAGATAGCGCTTGTCGGTGAGCGCATGAGCACCCCGATGATATCTGCTCTCTCGCATCAGCGTCCTGTTTGGTTGGCGTTTCAAGACTACGCCCTGTTCACTCATTATGACCGGGTAGGAGAATCTGGCTTTGGCTGCACGGTGACCATGACGCAGGAACATAAAAATGCGGTGCAGGAGATGCTGACGCTATTGGGATTGACCGGGTTGCGCGGCGTGCTATCCTCGATCTTTCTGCCGAGCAGCAACTGAGTGTGGTGTTGGGGCGCGCGTTATTGCGTAAGCCGCCTGTTGCTGCTGGATGCGCCGTTCCTCACCATGGATAGCCAGCAGCGCGACCGGGCTGATTGCGAAAATTCGCGATTTACTCAAACAGCGTCAGATTGCTGCCATTATTGCGGCAATCAGCCACGAAGAAGCGTTTCCTAGTCAGATCATGTGTGTTATTATATAAAAGCAAGCTGACACAGCAAGGCAATCCTTACGAACTCTATTATCGACCCGTTCAGCGCGCGGTGACTGATTTTCTTGAAAACACAACTATCTGCCTATTATCATGCTAAGCTAACATCAGTGGCAAAGCCCAATGGGGATTTTCATGCTAACTATCCCTTAGTTCCCTTATTAGCAGTCAGTACGATGCGCTGGCGCTCAATCCGGATGGCGCAGTGCTGATTGAAGATCGCGTGTTTTTGTGAACCTCAAACGTGTACCGGGTTTAGCTAGCGGAACGCATGCTGACGGTACAAAGCAGTAACTGATTTGAGCCGGGGCAGCAGATCAGGATCAGTATCCGACCCGATCAGCCCATTTTGCCTCCGCCGATGACGTTGGCAGCTCGCGAATCATTACTCTCACTTCATAGTTTTTGTTCTCCGCCTGCGGGGCAATCAGTTTACCAAGCGCTTCTGCGGGCTGGTGGATTTTTGCATCGATGCCTCGTAAAGCGGTGGCACAGACGGCGGGGAGGGATCTCGTCTTTGGCAAAGGGGAGGGGGCACTGATAGGCACTGGTCGTGGGTAGGGGGTTCGGGTGCGTTATGTTCATAAAATGCCTTTCTCGCTGGCTGAATTCAGACCTTATCAAAGCAGCTCTGGCAGGGTACTCAATGCGTTTTACCCAGTTTTATGCTGCGATAACGCTTCACTTACACTCCTGTCATTTTGTGATCGGTCTGGCACTGCAAGTGCGCATAAGCCTTTTTCTGCGTCATTGAAAAAGCCTGTACTGTAGTGTTACACTGGATTCTTCAAAGAGACTGTGAAGAGGCTGAGAATAAGCTGCGTAGCGCTCTGTGGTGCCGCCCATTTTTAAAACAAGTGATGTGTATGATGAAACATACTGTGGACGTCATGATTGCAAAAGAGGACGTCCGCGCGCGTGTGAGCGCATTAGGTCAGGAAATCAGCCAGCACTATCGTGGCAGTGATATTGATCTGGTGTTAGTCGGGCTGCTACGCGGTTCGTTTATTTTCATGGCCGATTTATGCCGTGCTATCGATGTCTCCCACGAAGTGGACTTTATGACGGCATCCAGCTACGGCAGCGGTACCAGCTCTACGCGAGACGTCAAGATCCTCAAAGATCTGGATGAAGACGTCCGTGGTAAACACGTACTGATCGTGGAAGACATCATCGATTCCGGAAACACTCTGAGCAAAGTACGCGAAATTCTGCGTCTGCGTGAGCCTGCTTCGCTGGAGATCTGTACGCTGCTGGATAAGCCGGAGTGTCAGGCAGTGGAGGTGAAAGTTGAGTGGGTCGGTTTTTCTATTCCTGACGAATTTGTGGTGGGATACGGCATCGACTACGCACAGCGCTATCGGCATTTACCTTATATTGGTAAGGTGATTCCGCAGAAATAAGTGGTCGCGCCAGATACAGGGGCACCTTATGTGCCCCTGTAAAATCAGATCAGGAAAAAGATGGCCCGGCGATGGCGATAGCGTTGTTCCAGCTTTTTGCGGCTAGTCGCGGTAACTTCTGGATCACTTAACAAACCATCTTTGATGCCATTACACTCAACCGTGAATCGCGGCCTGTTGGCCGCCTTCCCAGGATGATTGCATGATACTGGAGTAATAAACCCAGGTTGTACACTTGTTCTACGACATTGATTTCACACAGCTTATTAAAGCATTCTTCGTGTGTAATTCTCCCAACAGCGAGCTATGCTTGTACAACAAATCACGGATGTTCAGCAGCCAATTGTTGATAAGCCCCAATTCAGAGTTTTCTACCGCTGCCTGCATGCCGCCGCAACCGTAATGCCCACCAAAGATAATGTTGTTCGACTTCGAGCGCTTCAGCGGCATACTGTACCACGGAAAGATAGTTTAAATCGGTATGGATAACCAGGTTTGCCATATTGCGGTGAACGAACAGTTCGACGGGCGCAAGGCTGGTAGGCTTTCAGCGGGTACGCGACTATCAGAGGAGAAACCAATCCACAAAGACAGGGTTTTTGTGTCAACATCAGACGTTCAAAATAACTCAGATCTTCTTAAATCATGGTGTTGGACCAATACTGGTTGTTGGCAATAAGCGTTTCAATATCTTTTATGAAAGTAAATGGCCTGTGACAAAAAAGCAGTGGAAGATAATATAAGGCAAGCATGAATGTTTTAAAATAGAAATAGAGTCATTCATTGATAATAGGGCTAGTTAACTTGTTATGACATATGCACTTGAACTGGAGAAACTGACAAAAACGTATCCAGGGGGCGTCAAGGCAGTGCGTGGTATCGATCTGCGCGTTGGATGCTGGGGATTTTTATGCGCTGCTGGGACCAAACGGGCACAGGGAAATCGACCACGATTGATATCATCAGCTCACTGGTAAACAAATCTTCCGGTAAGGTGTACGTTTTGGCTACGATTTGTAGCGCGACATCGTTAACGCCAAGCGCCAACTCAGGCTGATACCTCAAGAGTTTAACTTCAACCAGTTTGAAACTGGTACTGAAAATCGTTACCCATCAGGCAGGATACTATGGCGTGTCGCGCCAGGTTGCCCTGCAACGGGCGAAGAAATACCTCAAGCAGCTCGATCTGTGGAAAGCGTCAGGAAAAAGCACGCATGCTTTCCAGTGGGATGAAGTGCCGTTTGACGATTGCGCGCGCCCTGATGCATGAAACAAACTGTTGATCCTCTATGAGCTAACCGCCGGGTAGATATATCAAACTACATCACTCCATTTGGGGTTTCTCAAGGCGCTAAACGCGCGCAGAGGGCACCACCATCATTATCACCACACACTACCTGAAAAAAGCGGAAATGCTGTGCTGCAATATCGGCATTATTCAGCATGGTGAATTGGTGGAAAACACCTCGATGAGGGCATTACTCGCCAACGTGCAATCGTAAACCTTTATTCTTGATCTTGCGCCGAAAAGCCCGCTGCCAAAGCTGGAGGGGAGTATACCAACCGCCTGACAGACAACTTCAACTCTGGAAGTGGAGGTGATGCGTGAGCAGGGACTCAATGGCGTTTTCAACCAATTAAGCACGCAAGGGATTGAAATATTGAGTATTCGTAACAAGGCGAACCGTCTGGAAGAGCTGTTCGTCTCCATGGTTAACGGTGAAAAGATGAAGCATGTGAAGGTCAGCGTGGAGGCAAAAAAGCATGACGCAGTTATATTGGGTCGCCCTGAAAAGTATCTTGACCAAAGAGATCGATCGCTTCAGCTGCATCTGGATGCAAACTCTGGTGTCGCCAGTGATCACTATGATGCTCTATTTCATTATCTTCGGTAGCCTATAATTAGCTCCCGTATCGGTGAAATGCACGATTTCGACTACATGCAGTTTATCGTGCCTGGCTCATCATGATGTCGGTGATCACAAACGCCTATGCCAACGTTGCAGCGTCTTTTTTCAGCGCCAAATTTTAGCGCAATATTGAAGAACTGCTGGTAGCGCCCGTTCCGACACACATTATTATTTCCGGTTACGTAGGGGCGGAGTAGTCCGCGACGTGTGTGTCGGTGTGTTGGTCACGGTGGTGGCGCTGTTTTTTCCGTTGCATGTGCATGCCTGGTAGGTGGTGGATACGTTACTGCTGACGGCGGTACTGTTCTCGCGGGCCGGATTACTGAATGCGGTATTTTCCAAAACTTTGGATGACATCAGCCTTATCCTGACGTTTTTGCTGACGCTGTTAACCTACTTTGGCGGCGTGTTTTATTTGCTGACGCGCTGCTGCCGCGCCATTCTGGTAAGCGATGTCCAAGCTCAATCCCGTGGTGTACATGATAAGCGGCTTCCGCTACGGTTTTCTCGGCATTCAGGATGTACCGCTAGCTTTCACCATAGCGGTGTTTCTGGTGTTTATTCTGGTGTTTTTACATGCTGGCGTGATAGCTGATCCGAACGTGGGCGCGGTCTGCGAAGTTGAGAGAAAACAGGGCCATTATGACCCTATTGCTTTTAGGCGATCTGAACCGGAATCGCCTTCGCCTGGAGCGACATCACGTTATCACCGGAGAAATAGGCAACTTTCGGGTGATGCGTGCGCGCTTCTTCGTCTGACATCTATACATAGGAGCAAATGATCAGTTTGTCGCCGATGCAGGTACAGCGTGCCGTCGCTCCATTGATAGAAATAATGCGTAATCCTCTTTCTGCCGCAATGGAATAGGTAGAGAAACGCACCCAATTATCCAAGTTGTAGATATCGATAGCTTCGTATTCCAGAATGCCGCTGCATCCATAAAATCTTTACTGATGGCGCAAGAACCTTAATAGAGGAGATCTGCATGAGTGACTTTTACCCGGTGCAGCTTACCTTGTAGCATAGTGCGTATCACTGTCGGTTACCTCGGTTAATGTCTGTCATGCCAGTCAATCGACTAGAACGACCTGCTGATTATCAATCAATCGGGCCTTACCCAGCCAGGCTGCCATCAATACCACTGCGCGCGTGCTGGCCATAGTCAGTTCTTGCAGCGTATCCGCATCGCGAATGTAGAGCTCATCGGGAATAAACCCGGCTTCGCGTAACGCTTCTGCGGCGCTGGTTACTATTTTCTCAAGCTGTCGATCGCCGTTGATGAGTTTATCTACCATCTGATCCATGGTGCGCTTTAGCGCGGGCGCAGACTGGCGCTCTTCCGGGCTAAGATAATCGTTGCGTGAGCTGAGTGCCAGCCCGTCCGATGCACGAACAATCGGCACACCAACGATATCAATGTCGTAGCCCATGTCGCGCCCCATTTGGCGAATCAGCGCTAACTGCTGGTAATCCTTTTCACCAAAGCAGGCGATATCAGGTTGTACCATGTTAAATAGTTTGCTGACAATGGTGGCCACACCTTGAAAATGGCCAGGACGGCTGGCACCTTCCAGCATGGAAGACAACCCAGGCACCTCGACAAACGTTTGCTGGCCAAGTCCATGCGGATAGACTGTCTCTGATGATGGTGCAAACACCAAATCCACGTTACGGCGGGTTAACTTTTCGCAATCCGCTTGCAAGGTGCGTGGATAACGTTGCAGATCGTCAGGTGTATCGAACTGCATCGGGTTGACGAAAATGGAGACGACAACAATATCGGCGCGTGCCCGCGCCTTGTCTACCAGTGTCATGTGTCCATCATGCAGATTGCCCATGGTAGGCACCAATGCAATGCGTTTCCCCTCTTGACGCCAGCGGCGAATCTCACGGCGTAATGACAAAGGGGTTTCAAGAATCAACACGGTCTTGCTCCTTTGTACGTACTCATCATTTTTATCAATACTTGCTGTGGTAAAAGGTTTAGATTAACGGAACGAATGTTCCTCGGCAGGGTAAAGTCCCTGCTCAACTTCCTGCACATAAAGACGCGCGGCAGCGGGGATGTTGTCGCTTTGTGCTAAAAAGTTTTTAGCAAATTTTGGGGTATTCTCGCCGGTGATGCCGAACGCATCGTGCATCACCAGAATTTGACCATCGGTGACATTACCTGCACCAATGCCAATAATCGGGATCGACAATGCCTCGGTGACACGTTGTGCCAGCGGAACCGGCACGCACTCCAGCACCAACAGTTGGGCTCCCGCAGCCTCCAGCGCTAACGCATCATCCAGTAATTGCGCCGCCGCGGCTTCATCGCGGCCATGCACCTTGTAGCCACCGAAAATATTCACCGATTGCGGCGTCAATCCCAGGTGGCCGCATACCGGTACTGCGCGCTCGGTCAGCATCTTCACTGTGGGGGCAATCCATTGTCCGCCTTCCAGTTTTACCATGTTGCCACCGGCGCGCATCACTTCCGCCGCATTCGTAAACGTTTGCTCTGGCGTGGTATAAGCCATAAATGGCAGGTCGGCAAGCAGCAGGCACAGCGGCGCACCGCGCCGTACACAGCTGGTGTGATAAGCAATGTCACTGACGGTTACTGGCAACGTGGAATCATGGCCTTGTAACGTCATGCCCAGTGAATCACCCACCAGCATCACGCGAATGCCATTGTCGTAGAATAAGCGGGCAAAGCTGGCGTCATAGGCAGTAATGGTCGCAAATTTACGCTTCTCCTGTTTACATTTGCGTAAGTAGGTCAGGGTTGTCGTTTTCATTAGCAGCCTCTCAGGATCGAAAAAGTCAGGAGAGCATCTTAAAGGATGGCTGCCTTAAGGCATAGCCGTTGAAGTGGGGAAATTCGACTTGAGTAATATCAGCTTTGCTCATCCCACAGCATCATGCCGTTTCGTGGCACGGCAGACAAGCGCAATGCTAGCGCTTCACCATCAGGAAAGTGCAAATCCGGGGCGATATCGGCCAGCGGATACAGCATGAATTCCCGGTTTTTCATGTCGTAATGAGGCACAGTTAAACGCGCGGTGTGCAGGGTTTCATTACCATACAGCAGGATATCCAGATCCAGCGTGCGCGGCCCCCAACGGTGCGCTTTACGCTTGCGGGCATGCTGCTGTTCAATGGCTTGGGTGTGGTCGAGCAGCATTTCCGGCGCGAGTGTAGTATCCAATGCCACCACCGCATTGAGATAGTTTGGCTGATCTTGCGGACCCAACGGACGACTGCGATAAAACGGTGAGCAGCACAGCACGCGGGTGTGCTGCAAGGTATATAACGCCGCCAGAGCGGAGTTAACCTGCTGTAGCGGATGCGCCAGATTGCTACCCAACGCCAGATAAACGCGTGTCACGAAATTCTTTCTCTGCGCGGTGAACTCGGCTTACGGCGTCGAGAATAGCGACGTGGCGTAGAGGCATCATCCAGCGTTCTGAGCATGGTTTTCTGGCGCGGCAGCATGGCGACCTGGAATTCTCCCCACCATTGAGAGAGACGTTGCAGCTCTGGTTGACGCTCTATTTCGGCGCGCAGGCTCAACAAATCGTAGGAAGCACGGAATTTCAGATGCTCCATCAGCTTGTAGGCGTGTTTACCCTGACGCCGTGACAGGCGCAACTGCAACTGCCAGATATCACGCACTAACGAGGTAATGCGTTTGGGAATGGCAAGAGAGCGGCACTGTTCGTCCAGAATATCTTTCATGGCAAGGGCGAAGGAGTCGAAGTAGGTTAATCCACTCTCCTGTGCCAGTTTCTGTGCATGCTCGATCAACGGGTACCACAGCATGACGGCAAACAAAAACGCTGGATTAACGCGCATATCATTTTGCAACCGTTGGTCGGTGTTCTTTAACACCAGCGCTACCATTTTTTCCAGATGGCTATCGCCGTTAAGCGTAAAGTGACGAGTGATTAGCGGGAACAGTGGCTGAAACAGTTGGTATTCGCGCAGAAAACGATACGTCGGGTAACCGTAGCCCGCTTGCAACAGTTTCAGGGATTCTTCAAACAGGCGTGCGGCAGGGATATCGTGCAGCAATGTCGCCAGACGTGGAATCGGCTCGGCGGTTTCCTGGCTGATGGTCATGTTCAGTTTGGCGGCGAAACGCACGGCGCGCAACATGCGTACCGGATCTTCTCGATAGCGGGTTTCGGGATCGCCAATCAACCGGATCACTCCCTGACGCAGATCGTTTAACCCGCCGGTGTAATCACGCACGCTGAAATCAGCGACACTGTAATAGAGGCTGTTAATGGAAAAATCGCGGCGTTGCGCATCTTCTTCAATGCTACCGAAAATATTATCGCGTAACAGCATGCCGCTCTGTGCCTGCTGAGAAGTGGTTTTTAGCTTCTGCTCCTGATGTTGCTCGTGATGGCCGCGAAAGGTCGCGACTTCGATCACTTCAGGGCCAAATATCACGTGAGCAAGACGGAAACGACGGCCAACCAGGCGGCAATTGCGAAATAATTTACGCACCTGCTCCGGCGTCGCATTGGTGGTGATATCAAAATCTTTTGGCTTTTTCCCCAGCAGCAGATCTCTGACGCTTCCACCAACCAGATAGGCTTCATAGCCTGATTTGTTCAGGCGATAGAGCACCTTCAGCGCATTTTCCCTGATATCATTGTGCGAAAGGTTATGCTGGTCGCGCGGAATCACGGTCATAGCCTGACGAACGGGCTCCATGGTGCCACGTTATTGTCGCGGCTGAGTATCTTGCGACAGAAACTAGTGACTCGGATAAAGATGGTAGTACACCTCGATAGTGATAAAAATAACAGTACAACAAAAATAGCAGCTAATCATAGCTCACCGCGGCACCTTTGAGAATGCCGATGTTGCCTTAGCCACCCCCGATTAACGGAATTAATGTGAGCGACCAATGGCTAACGGCCCACTGTAAAAGGAGTGGCAACGCCGTACCTTACCAATGATCCGGCACTGGCTGATTAAGAAAGCACAGCGCGCTTAATAACACTAGACGCGGATCGTCATCCGGCAGCGCTGGCGCGTGGTTATGCTTGGAAAGCTTATTTCTCTGGGCGTTGAGCGCTAGCGGTAAATGGATATAATCTGGCACTAGATAGCTTAGCTGTTGATAGAGCGCGATCTGCCGGACGGTAGAGGAGCGATCAGATCTGCGCCGCGCACAATTTCCGTTACCCTTGATCGTGATCATCCACCATAACGGCAAGATTATAGGCGAATAATCCATCGCGGAGGTGAATGATAACATCTTCCTTTGTCAGAGCCAGGTCGGCACACAATTCTCCGCGCAGTCTGGCGTAAAAGTGCAATACCGGGTTATTTTGACCCAAACGAAGGGGTGCGTGGGTGGGAGAACCCAATTGGCGCGTGCGGCAATAGCCATCATACTGCTTGCCTTGTGAATGAATGAGTTGGCGCGTGCAATCGCAGTAGTAGCGCTGGTAGCGGGCTTTCGGTGTGGCTAGCACTTCCAGACAACGCGCTTGCCTTTGGGACTAATAAAGCACTGGGCCATCCCATAGCAAACCGTAATGTTCCAACTATGAAAGAATGCGACTTGCCGTGCCAGCAACTTCTCGCGGCGGTCGATGTCTTCAATGCACACCAACCAGCGGCCACCATTAATGGACGCGTGCCTGTAGATAGCTGCCTAATACAGCGATTCAGAGAACCAAAATGAAGATCACCTGAAGACGATAGGAAAACGGTCAGTATAACGATGTGGTATCAGGCATACAGGTGAACAATGCCTGTACGTCACTCCCGCATTCTATTCCGGGAGATGGACTCTACGGCAAAAATGTAAAGCGGAACAGCTTTTCCGCTTTACAGTGGGATTATCCCGCCATCTGTTTCTCGCGGATTTCCGCCAGCGTTTTGCAGTCAATGCATAAATCGGCGGTAGGTCGCGCTTCCAGGCGACGGACACCAATTTCAACACCACAAGAATCACAGTAGCCGAAGTCCTCGTCTTCAATTTTCTGTAGTGTTTTGGAAATCTTTTTGATCAACTTGCGTTCCCGATCGCGGTTACGCAGTTCCAGACTGAACTCTTCTTCCTGTGCAGCGCGATCGACCGGATCCGGGAAGTTGGCTGCTTCATCGCGCATGTGGGAAACGGTGCGATCCACTTCATCCCTGAGTTGATTGCGCCATGCTTCAAGAATACGCTTGAAATGAGCCAATTGGACGTCGTTCATGTATTCTTCGCCCGGCTTTTCCTGGTACGGCTCCACTCCAGCAATTGTGAGAATGCTCAGAGAAGATGTTTTACGGTTTTGCTCTTCTTGCATGTTGCTTCTCCTACATAACACGACACGCACTTTCGATCCCTAAGTGGGGAGAAAAACAGGCCGTTGTAAATAGCAGATGGAATTGTGTTTGGCAATAATTCCTGTCACAGGCCTGATAAAGTGCCAGGAACCTCGTCGTCACATCCGATAATAAACAATAGGTAAAGGCACCTGCCGTCTTTATCGCGTTACGGTCAACGGCAACGGGTACCTGAGCGTAATACCGTCAGGGGACGATATGGTGGCATAGCAAAAAATTTCAACCCCTTTTTGCCACGCTTCGCAAAATAATTCTGCATAGCGGGCATCGATGTGCTGTGCAGGCGCAACCTCAGCGACGCCAGAGTGCAGTACTGCGAAAAACAGCACTGCACGTTCGCCGTTTTCGACCACCTGCATCAATTCGCGCAGGTGTTTTTGTCCGCGCTGCGTCACGGCGTCTGGGAAAAATCCCTGTTGAGGCGAGATATGCAACGGTGTTTGTTGAAATAATGTAACTGACTTCACCTCAATATAGCAGTTAATCTGCCCCGGTGCCTGTAACAGCAGGTCAATGCGGCTGCTCTCCATACCATATTTCACTTCTGGGGTGATTTGGTGGTAGCCAGCCAACTCAGGAATGCGCTGTGCCAACAGCGCTTCATATACCAGGTGATTAGCGCGCTGCGTATTGACACAAATCCAATGCCCCTGCGCGGTTTTTGTAAGTTCCCAACTGTGCGCGTATTTACGCTTGGGGTTATCCGAGGTGGAGTACCACACTGTATCACCCGGTGTGGCGCATCCGGTCATCGCACCGGTGTTGGAACAGTGCAGCGTAAAGGTTTCTCCTTCTGGCGTAACAACATCAGCAAGGAAGCGTTTGTGACGCTTAATCAACCGTGCCGGTTTGAGTGGCGGCGTAAAGTTCATCGGGTTATCCTGCTTTATGTGGTGGGGAAACGGCCATTCCGCGACCTGTTGATAGCGGATTTTTCCCTATCCCCAGCTAGATTCATACCGGGCAAATCGCTCGGCCGACAACGTCCAGCCAAAATTGGCGGGAGGAAGCGCCACGGGGTGCGTGGCACCGTGCAACAGTATGATATGCTGGTAAAAGGGTTGCTGGCTTTGGTAGCAACCGCTGAATGCCACTTGCGATCACAGCGGTGCGGCCAATTTGTAACAAGCCGCGCGGTGCCTGACGGCAGCCTAGCCATCATACTACAAGATGCAACTGAAAAGCGGGCTGACGCGCTTGGTAACGAAGCGAATCAGTCAGGCATCGATGACGCAACGGGCGGAGCACGCCGGACGACTGGAAGCGAGCTTGTGCGTGCACCTGTACGCCAAAGATCAGGCGGAGCGTGACACCGCACAGAGCAGTCCGGAAATGTTAAATAGCGATTTGAGCAGCGTCTGGCTTGAACTGTTGCAAATGGGGCTGCGCTTCCGTTGAGTCGCTCACCTGGCTGGTGGATACCCCGCTGCCGCCAGCTTTTGATGCTTCACGTCGTTTGCTGATCCAATTGTGCAGGTAACCGACAATGCTAGGAAGCTTACGAGCCACAAACGCCATATCGCCCGACTGGGAATCGAGCCTCGCTTTGGCGGCACTGTTAGAAGAACTTCCGCGTATGGGGCCGCTACATTGAGCGTTTACTTGCGCGGCCTTCGCCCTCCTGGCGGTATCGCGCTATGCAGTTGATGACGCGTCTGGCGGGAAAATCGGCAAGCTGGCGTGAGCCGCAGCGCTTTGCCGCATTACCCCGCGCTACTGGCGTTTGCCTATCCCTATCGCATCGCCCAACGACGCAGTGCCGATGGTTGTTATCAGTTGACAAGCGGGCTGAGCGCACGCTTGACATTGGACGAGCCATTGGCGGCACAGGAGTGGCTGATTGTACCAACACTGATGTTGGCCGAGGGGCAGAGCGCTGCTGCGCCTGCCCGTTGATATTGATGCGCTTATTGCCCAGCAGTGCCCTAACTTGGTATCAGAACAGAACATAGTGCACTGGGATAAAGAAAAGGTACTCTGCGCGCTATTTGACGTGTGAGTGCATTAGCTACTACTTGACGCTGCGTCACCAGCCGCTGAATAAACCCTCTGATGAGTCGATGCAGCAGGCGCTGTTCAACTAGGTGCGCGAGCAGGGTCTGGCTGCACTCAACTGGCAAAACGATGCGGAACAACTGCAGATACGCGTGGCTTGCTCGCAGCGCCGGCTGGCGCTGAGGGCGACTCTGGCCCGCCATGCATGATGAGGCTCTGCTGGCAAAGTTGGATACTTGGTTGCTGCCGCCGCTGCACGGCGTACGCGATGTGCGTACACTGCGACAGCGGCTGGAAAGCGAACTGCCGCACCATTAACACCGCACCGGGCGGCAGTCATCTGCCGTGTCGCTATCATTACGATCAGCCGCCGTCGCTGGCGATGCGTATGCAGGAGATGTTTGGCGAGCGGCAGAACCACACACGGTGGCAGAAGGGCATGTTGCCGTGGTGTTGAGCTGTGCTCCTCTCCGGCGCGCACTGGCCTTTGCAGATTACGCGCGATCTGGCCGCATTCTGGAAAGGGGCGTACCGTGAGGTGCAAAAAGAGATGAAAGAGCGTTATCCCAAACACGTATGGCCGGACGATCCTACTAATTACTGTGCCGACGTGGCGCACGAAGAAATACCAGATTTCTTGATATGTTATTGCAACCTATTTCAGACGATTCTGCTTTTCTAAAACCGGACGAAACAACAGAGTAATCGACGACAGTCAGCGCCTACGTCTATAGTGGTGCTGTTATTGTCATTAACCTGATGGAGAATCATTAACCTGATGGAGAAGTAACCGTAATGTCACAGGACGATCGTGAACCTATCTGACGCAAAGGAAAAGCGTCAGGACGAAAACTGCCGCGCCCTTAAAGTGACCCAGCGTCGTAGTCGAAGGAATGACTATGAAGAAGATGACGAGTACGATGAGTACGACGATGAGGACGAGATGAGCAAAAAACCGCGTAAAAAAAGACGCTGGCTTGGTTTGTTCATTAATCTATCGCTGCTATTCGCCGTGGTGCTTGCGCTGTATGGCGTCTATCTTGACAGCCAGATTCGCAGCCGAATTGAAGGAAAAGTGTGGCAGTTGCCTGCGGCCGTTTATGGTCGCATGGTGAACCTCGAGCCGGGCATGTCATACAGCCAGAAAGAGATGATAAACCTGCTGGAAGGGATGCAATACCGTCAGGTATCGCGTATCACTCGGCCGGGCGAATTCAGCGTGTGTGGCAATACCATTGATATACTTCGCCGCCCGTTCGATTTCCCTGATGGTAAGGAAGGGCAGATCAATACCCGACTGATCTTTACCAACGATTGTTTGGCTCAGATCCAAAATTTGGATAACCAACGTAATTTTGGTTTCTTTCGCCTCGATCCGCGCCTGATCACCATGATGCAATCCCCTAACGGGGAGCAGCGGCTGTTTGTGCAGCGCTCCGGTTTCCCGGATTTACTGGTTGATACGCTTGTCGCAACTGAAGACCGCCATTTTTACCAACATGACGGCATAAGCTTTCTATCCATTGGCCGTGCTTTTCTGGCGAACATCACGGCAGGCCGTGCGATGCAGGGAGGGAGTACCCTGACGCAGCAGTTGGTGAAAAACCTGTTTCTCACCAATGAACGCTCCCTGTGGCGTAAAGCGAACGAAGCTTACATGGCGTTGATCATGGATTACCGCTACAGCAAAGATCGCATTCTTGAGCTGTACCTAAACGAAGTGTATCTCGGCCAGAGCGGCAACGATCAGATTCGTGGTTTCCCACTTGCCAGCCTTTACTACTTCAGTCGTCCGGTTAATGAACTGAGTCTGGATCAGCAGGCACTATTGGTCGGCATGGTAAAAGGCGCTTCGCTGTATAACCCGTGGCGTAACCCGAAACTGACATTAGAACGCCGTAATCTGGTGCTGCGTTTGCTGCAAAACCAGCAGATTATTGACGAAGATCTCTACAACATGCTAAGCGCCCGCCAGTTAGGGGTGCAGCCGAAAGGGGGCGTGATCACACCGCAACCTGCTTTTATGCAGTTGGTGCGTCAGGAGTTGCAGCAGCGCCTGGGAGATAGGGTAAAAGATCTTTCCGGCGTGAAGATTTTCACAACGCTGGATCCGGTGTCGCAGGATGCGGCTGAAAAAGCGGTGGAAGAGGGGATTCCTGCGCTGCGTGCGGCACGCAACGTTAGCGATCTGGAATCTGCCATGGTGGTTGTCGATCGTTTCAGCGGTGAAATTCGCGCCATGGTGGGCGGGGCTCAAACTCAATACGCCGGTTTTAACCGTGCCATGCAAGCGCGTCGTCCTGTAGGTTCGCTGGCAAAACCACCGACCTACCTGACTGCATTGAGTCAGCCCGATACCTTCCGTCTCAACACCTGGTTGGCGGATAAGCCACTTTCGCTCAAGCAGCCGAACGTGCAGGTGTGGCAGCCTAACAACTATGATCGCCAGTTCCGTGGACGCGTGATGTTGGTGGATGCATTAGCTAACTCGATTAATGTGCCGACGGTCAATCTGGGGATGACGATTGGGCTGGATCAGATCAGCAATACGCTGCAACGTTTGGGTATCCCGAAAGAGGTGATCCAACCAGTGCCCGCCATGCTGCTGGGAGCTATCAGCCTAACACCGATGGAAGTGGCGCAGGAGTATCAAACCATCGCCAGCGGCGGTAATCGCGCGCCGTTATCGGCGGTGCGTTCGGTGATTGCGGAAGACGGCAGTGTGCTGTATCAAAGCTTCCCGCAGGCTGAGCGCGCGGTGCCGGCTCAGGCGGCGTACCTGACGCTGTATGGCATGCAGCAGGTAGTTGAACGTGGAACTTCACGCTCACTGGCGGTGAAGTTCCACAATTACCATCTGGCGGCGAAAACCGGGACCACCAACGACCTGCGCGACAGCTGGTTTGCTGGTGTTGATGGCAAAGAAGTGGCGATCACCTGGGTGGGGCGCGATAACAACGGTCCAGCAAAACTGACCGGTGCCAACGGTGCGCTAACGCTGTATCGCCGCTATTTGGAAAACCAGACGCCGCTGGCGCTGATGCTAACGCCGCCGGAAGGTATCGCTACCATGACCGTTGATGGAGGCGGCCAGTTTATCTGTAATGGCAGCGCAGGCCGGGCATTGCCGGTGTGGACGGAAAACCCGCAGGCACTGTGCCAGAGCGCACAACAGCAGCAACAAACGCCCGCGCAGCAAAACGAAAGCGGTGTCGCAGACTGGATCAAAGAGATGTTTGGTCAGTAATCACGCGGTTTAGCGTGATGAATAACGCCACGATGCGACCTGCGCTGGGGCGTTGTGTTTTTGGGTCTATACCCTAAATAATTCGCGTTGCAGAAAGGCGGCAAGTGAATGACAAATCTGCCGGGAGCAGGTTTGAACGCCGCGTGCGGTGGTCTCGTAAAAGATGACCCCAAGGATGAGCGGCCGAATAACGAGAGCAGCCAACGCGCGCTTGTAACGTGAAGTCTGACGGGTATAAATTGCTTGCAAGAGGGATCACGTCCACCTATCATTCCCGTTATTGATAATAATCATTATCGTTCTTTTTTGTGTCGGTGCACCACGCTAAAAAGCGCTGCTACATAATGAATAGCTAATATAAACAAAGGGTTACTACGGTTATGCAAAATTCAGACACCTATTCTCATTAATCGCTGCGGGTGGATAATAGGCCGGATACCGTCTTTCGTCTCGACGATATCAGCTTCGCTGTACCTGGTCGCACCCTGCTGCATTCGTTTTTACTCTGACATTTCCCATCGGAAATGTGTGTGGATTGATTGGCCACAACGGTTCAGGTAAATCAACATTTTTGAAGATGCGGGGCGTTATCAAACGCCAAGTAGCGACGTGATATCTGTAAAGGAAACGCCGTTATCCGGCTGGGACAGCAAATCCTCTGCCTGAGCAGAAGGTATGATGGTGCGTGAGCTGGTTGCACACGGGCGTTACCCGTGGCACGGCGCGCTGGGGCGCTTTGACAGCACCCGATCGCGAGATTGCGAAAACAGTGAAAAACACTATCGCCATCGTTGGGCTGATAGCCGTTCGCTCACTGCCTGGTTGATAGCTTGTCTGGCGGTAATCGTCAACGCGTCTGGCTTGGCAATGACGGTGGCGCAGGGCAGGATAGTTGCTGTCTGCTGCTGGATGGCTGATATCGGCGTTATACATTGCGCATCAGGTAGATGTACTACCCTGATCTAACGCATGAGCCGAGAGCGAGGACACGACGGTGATCGTGGTTCTGCACGATATCAATATGGTGGCACGCTACTGCGATTATCTGGTGGCATTGCGCGGTGCGAAATGATTGCGCAAGGGAGGCCTGATGCCATCATGACGCCGCAGGTGCTTGAAGCGGTGTACGGCATTCAGATGGGGATCTTGGCGCATCCATCCCGGCGGCAGGCGCCAGTAATCTTTGTGTGCTAAAAGATGGCTTTGTTATCTCATCGTATCAATTACAATCGCCGTCATGTGATGACGGCGGTGTTACTTTCCCTATGTGCTTCTCCGCCTGGGCAAAAACCAAGACTCCGCCAGACCTACGGGCATTGTGGCGCTGGAGTGATTGCCTGCTGAACTGCTGCTAGCACTGGGTGTTACGCCGCTGGGTGTGGTTGAAATCCCGAATTACTAGCTATGGATCGCTGAACGGCAACTGCCCGAATCGGTGATTGATGTTGGCTTCTATACTAAACCTAATATGGAAGTGTTGGCGCAATTGCGATTTTCATTCATAGCTTACTATATGATGAACGCATCCCGTTTGCAAGGCTTCCACGGTGTTGACATTGACGGTAGGTTTCAGCTCTATATCCGGCCTTGTTGCAGCCGGTACTGCGGGCCTCGATGTAATTCGCTGACTCACGCCTTATTCT